>CAZVIG010000410.1:0-2534 GCA_964627395.1 uncultured Sedimenticola sp. | reverse complement strand
GAGGCGACCAATCTTGGCTCAACTCGGAATCTTCGTCTGAAGATGCCTCGTTGATATTTGTGGCCATCTAGGCCCATCAACGGAGCACCCACACAAATTACTTGATCGACTTGTTAAAGAGCTTGCTTCTGAGCGTCTGCCTTTCGCAGCGCCGAGACAGACAATAATATCTGTCCTCACTTTCGGAAGTCAAGAACTTTTTTGACTTCGCTCGACACCGAGCCGTGCGGCTTGCTGTCGAGGCGGCGTATTCTACGCCGCCGCTCCGCCCTGTCAACCCCTGTCTTGCAGAAAATCGCTTTTCGGGGGGCCGCCGGAAATACTCCCGGAGGTCGCGGGCGACGCATTCTCACGCCGCGTGTTTTTCGAGTCAACCCCTTGTTGTACAAGGGGTTTTCCCGACCCGTTCACCACCTGTGGCGTGATCGGGAGGGCGCATTATAGAGCCCTTCTTCGTGCCGTCAAGCCCCTTTTTCGGGACTTTCGGGAACGCCCCCCGCAATCGGGCCGCCCCGTCGCGGGAGGGCGCATTATAGGCAGCGCCCGGACGCCGTCAACCCGCTTCGCGTTCCAGGGTGACCCTGGCGAAACGGCGTTTGCCGACCTGAACTACATGGGGGCCGCCGGGGGGGAGTTCAAGGTCGCGGGCGGTGACCCGCTCGCCGTCGATGCGCACCGCGCCCTGCTTGATCATGCGCAGGGCCTCGGAGGTGCTGGACACCAGTCCGGCATCGCGCAGCAGATGGCCGATCGGCAACCCCCCGGCTCCGGCCGGCACCTGCAGCACCCGTTCCGGCATCTCGTCGGGCAGCGTGCCCTTGCGGAAGCGGGCGATGAAGTTCTCCCGCGCCCGCTCGGCGGCGGCGCGGTCATGGAAACGCGCCACCAGCTCCTCGCCGAGCAGAAACTTGACGTCGCGCGGGTTGCGCCCCTCGGCCACCTCGCGCCGCAGCGTCTCGATCTCGCTCATGGGACGGAAGCTGAGCAGCTCGAACCAGCGCCACATCAGCTCGTCGGAGATCGACATCACCTTGCCGAACATCTCGTCCGGAGGCTCCTCGATGCCGATGTAGTTACCCAGGGACTTGGACATCTTCTGCACGCCGTCCAGCCCCTCGAGCAGGGGCATGGTGAGGATCACCTGGGGCTCCTGGCCCTCCTGTTCCTGGAGGTGACGCCCCATGAGGAGATTGAACTTCTGGTCGGTACCGCCCAGTTCCACGTCGGCACGCAGGGCCACCGAATCCCAGCCCTGGATCAGGGGATAGAGGAATTCATGGATGGCGATGGGCTCGCCCGCCCGGTAGCGCTTGCTGAAGTCGTCGCGCTCCAGCATCCGCGCCACGGTGTAGCGCGCGGCGAGCTGCACCATGCCGGCCGCTCCGAGATCCTGCATCCATTCGCTGTTGAACACCACCCGGGTGCGCTCGGGGTCGAGGATCTTGAACACCTGTTCCTTGTAGGTCTCGGCGTTGCGCGCCACGTCCTCGGGCGTGAGCGGGGGGCGTGTCTTGCTCTTGCCGGTGGGGTCGCCGATCATGCCGGTGAAATCGCCGATCAGGAAATACACCTCGTGCCCCAGCTCCTGAAACTGGCGCAGCTTGTTGAGCAGCACCGTGTGCCCCAGGTGCAGATCGGGCGCGGTGGGGTCGAAGCCGGCCTTGACGCGCAGCGGACGCCCCTGCTCCAGCTTCTTGCGCAGCGCCTCTTCCGGGATGATCTCCTCGGCGCCGCGCCGGATCAGTTCCAGCGACTCTTCCACGGTGTTCATAAAGCGAATGCTCCCCAGGGACGGAAGGGGCGGAATTTACCAGAATTGCGCCCCGAATGGCCGGATTGCCAAAACGTGAAGCGACCCCTTACAGTTGCGGGGATTTCTGCCATAATCACCAAAATTTTAAGTGTTTAGGACGCATTGATGATCCGCGGCGATAACTTTGGCTTCAATCTCCCCAATTTTCATCGAGATGGCCAAGGCGCCGCGGGCAGATGCCCCCCACTCCTCGCCGCCTTGCTGCTGGGACTGAGCACCGGGCTGCAGGCGGCCTCCCCGGCGCCGGTGGTGGACCTCGGCGCCAACCGAGCGCCCGAGGAACGCATCGTGCAGCCCCTGGCACTGCCCCCGGCCAGCCCGCGGCTGGCCAGCCTGGAGCGCAAATCCGCCCGGGTCCCGGTGGCCGAGCTGCCCTTCACCGAGGCCGAATCCAGTCGTCGCGCCTCGCCGCCGGCCGCCGGCGGGCGACGCGAGATCCGCCACACCATCGCCTCCGGCGACACCCTCACTCGCATCTTCCGGCAGAACGGCCTGAGCGCCGCCACCCTGCAGCGGGTGCTCGACAGCGACCGCCGCGCCGCAAAACGCCTGGCGCACCTCCGCCCCGGCCAGACCCTGCGCCTGATCCTGTCGTCGGAGGGCCTGCAACGACTGGAGCTGCGCCAGGGCGACACCCTGCTGGCCCGGGTTCAGGTTCCGGCAGCCCCCAGGCAGGCGGCTACCCCCATCCGCGAGATCGTCCACCGCGTCCGCCAGGGCC
>CAZVIG010000409.1:0-2540 GCA_964627395.1 uncultured Sedimenticola sp. | reverse complement strand
GCGCACCGCGGTGCTCACCCACAAGCGCCACGGGCGCGGCGTGCAGCCGCCGGTGGACTACCTGGGGCTGGAGGTGCCGGACCGCTACGTGTTCGGCTGCGGCATGGACTACCGGGGCTATTGGCGCAACCTGCCCGCCATCTACGCACTGAAGGAGGAGGAACAGGCACATGAGTGACATCATCGGCATCATCGGCGGCTCCGGCCTGACGCGCCTGGACGCGCTGGAGATCAGCCGGCGCGAGCTGGTTTCCACCCCCTTCGGCGCACCGTCG
This sequence comes from uncultured Sedimenticola sp., assembly GCA_964627395.1. Lineage (GTDB taxonomy): Bacteria > Pseudomonadota > Gammaproteobacteria > Chromatiales > Chromatiaceae > MONJU. Next base: position 2,265 of record CAZVIG010000409.1, on the reverse strand, counting down.
GCGCCCATGCAGTTCGGCCATCTCGAAGGGCTGCCGGTGGCCTTCCTGCCGCGCCACGGCCCCAGCCATCAGGTGCCCCCGCACAAGGTCAACTACCGGGCCAATATCTGGGCCTTCAAGGCCGTTGGCGTGGAACAGGTGATCGGCATGGCGGCGGTGGGCGGTATCTCCGAGGCGATGGCCCCGGGTACCCTGTGCGTGGCCGACCAGGTGATCGACTACACCTACGACCGCAAGCACACCTTCTACGAGCAGGATCTCACCGACGTCATCCACGTGGACTTCACCGAGCCTTACTGCGAGGCCCTGCGCCGGCGCCTGCTGGCCGCGGCCGCCGCGGTGGACGTGGAGGTGCTGGGGCAGGGCACCTATGGCGCCACCCAGGGGCCGCGCCTGGAGTCCGCCGCGGAGATCCGCCGCCTGGCGCGCGACGGCTGCGACATGGTGGGCATGACCGGCATGCCGGAGGCGGCCCTGGCCCGGGAGCTGGAGCTGTGCTACGCCAACTTCTCGCTGGTGGTGAACTGGGCCGCCGGTCTGGGCGAGGGCCCCATCACCATGTCCGAGATCGAGCGCCATCTCGAAGAGGGGATGGGCCGGGCGATCCGGGTCATCGCCGGGCTGGCCGATCGCTGATGCGCCGCCTGCTGCCGCTGCTGGGGTGCCTGCTGGCCCTGGGCGCGGCACGGGCGGAGGCGCCTGCCGAGTTCGAGGCGGGGATGCGCGCGCTGCTCGCCGGCAACTTCGCCGAGGCCTATTGCCGCTGGAAGCCCCTGGCGGAACGCGGCCATGCCGAGTCCCAGTATCACCTGGGCTGGCTGTTTGCCAACGGCAACGGCATGAACGTGGACATGGAGCAGGCCTTCCGCTGGTGGCGCAAGGCGGCGGAGCAGGGGCACGCGGACGCGGAATTCGCCCTGGGGCTGGACTACATGACCGGCGAGGGGCGTGAACGCGACCTGGACCAAGCCGCCAGCTGGCTCTATCGCGCCGCGCGGCACGGTCACCCCGACGCCCGCGAGGTGCTGTTGCGGCTGGCCGGCGATCCCGCCATCGACCTGCTCGCGCGCCTGCCCGAACTCGCGGATGCGCCTTGGTTCGGCTGGTGGGGCCGGGTGAAGGGCGACCGCATCAACCTGCGTGCCGGCCCGGGCAAGCGGCATCGCATCGTGGGCCAGCTCAGGCGCGGCCAGCAGGTGCGGGTGCTGGGACGCAGCGGCAACTGGCTGCGCATCCGCCTGCCCGGCGAGAGCGACTCCGGGAAAAACGCGCAGCCGACCCTCGCCTGGGTCTATCATTCACTGTTGGAGCCGGTCCCTGCCGGCGGAAGTCACAACCCGAGCTGATGGAACTGCCATGAACATCCTGTCGCGTCTCATCCTCATCGTCCTCGCCGCCATCGCGGTGGCCCTCTACATCCGTGTCATCCTGCCGCCCGACGAGCCGGCGGAGACCCGCGCCGCCGCCACCGCGCCCGCGGCCGAGACTCAGACCGCCGCACCGGCTGCGGCCAATACCGGGCAGGACGTGCAAGCCGCCGCTACCGAACCGGCGGCCCAGACGCTGCAACCCCTGCCCGCAGACCAGATGAAGCTGGTGCTCCAGACCTTGGCCCCGGAACTGATGCACGGAGACGCCGGTTCCTCCTCCGCATCTTCCGTCAGGCAGTAATCTGGCGATCGCTTCCGGTTACAAGGCGATAACCACTGGGGATCGTCGAAGCCCAGGTGCTCGTATCATCATTGTTGTGTGGAGCAATAGATCGGAACTGATCTGGAAAAGGTTGTGCGGGCAGAAGCTAGCCGCCAGGCCTGCTCTTGTTGGTTGTGCAAAGGAAATACTACACGAATATAAACTTTAGGCAATGAGTAGATACAATACCAATCTAGCCTCAGAGTTTTATGTCCTGTCTGTGCTCCACAGGCTGGGCGCCGACGCGAACCTGACGTTGGGCAACAAGAAGTCCGTTGATATCGCGGTGGTTAAAGATGCGGGAGAATCGATAACAGTCGATGTCAAGGGGCTTGCAGGAAAAACGGGATGGCCTGTCGATAACGTAAAAACCTCTGTACGAAACCATTATCTGGTTTTTGTAAGCTATCTTGGAAAAATATCTGACCCTTCTGTATTGCCGGAAGTTTATGTTGTGCCATCTGAACAGGTAGGTAAGTTTACTTATCACTCACCTAATGGGAGGCGCAAAGTTGTTCCCCTGGCCACTCTTAGAAAAAACGCAAAAAAATATAAAGATGCATGGCACCTGAT
>CAZVIG010000408.1:0-2542 GCA_964627395.1 uncultured Sedimenticola sp. | reverse complement strand
GCGCGCCGTCAGCAGGCAGCCGACCGCTGGCTGCAGCGCGCCCTGGACGACCTGGTGGCGCGCTACGACCGGCCCTGGACCCGCACCCTGTTCTTCGACGATTTCCGCGACGGCGACTTCACCCGCAACCCCCGCTGGGAGCTGCTGGAGGGGCGCTTCTCGGTACAGCGCGGCCGCGGCCTGGTGGCGCACGACCGCGGCGAGCCTGTCGCCCCGACCGACAGCGGCGGGCGTGAGCAGCAGCCCGAGGACCTGGGCGCCGCGCTGGTGGGCGCACTGCTGCAGCAGGCGCTGGGAACCGCCGATTCGGACAAGGCCGGCGCTGGCGCACCGGCGCCCCGCAGCGGTCCCGACCGGCTGCGCGCCAGGGCCAACGCCAGCAATACCTTCGCCCTCACCCTGACCCTGCGCGCCAGCGAGGCCCCGCCCACCCGGCTGGAGGTGGCGCTGCTGCAGAACACCGCCGGACGCTATGGCTACCGGCTGCGCCTGCAGACCGGACCGCGCGGCTTCGTGGAACTGGAGCGCATCCGCAACGGTCGCGGTGCCATCGTCGAGCAGGCGCCGCTGCACGGCGCCTTCGCCGACGGACGCCTGCACGATCTGGTATGGCGCCAGGCGCCGGACGGCACCGTGACCCTGATGCTGGACGAGAAGACCCTGTTCCAGGTGCGCGACCGCGCCTTCCGCGACGGCTATCCCTGGCTGGAGTTGCGCCACGACGGCGGCGAGCTGGCAGTGCGCGCCATCCGCGTCGAGGGCACCGGATGAGCGAACGCGAAATCGCCGCCGCCAGCGCGCGCCTGCAGGAGATCGCCGCGGCGCTGGACGAGATCATCGTCGGCAAGGCGCAGGCCATCGAACTGGCGCTGAGCTGCCTGCTGGCGCGCGGTCACCTGCTGATCGAGGACGTGCCCGGGGTGGGCAAGACCACCCTGGCGCACGCCCTGGCGCGTCTGCTGGGGCTGGAGTATCAGCGTCTGCAGTTCACCAGCGACATGCTCCCGGCGGACATCCTGGGGGTTTCCATCTACGACCGCGAGGACGGCAGCTTCCATTTCCACAAGGGCCCGGTGTTCACCCAGCTCCTGCTGGCCGACGAGATCAACCGCGCCACCCCCAAGACCCAGAGCGCCCTGCTGGAGGCGATGGAGGAACACCAGGTCACCGCCGACGGCCACACCTGGCCGCTGCCCGAGCCCTTCTTCGTGATCGCCACCCAGAACCCGCGCCACCAGGTAGGCACCTATCCCCTGCCGGAATCCCAGCTCGACCGCTTTCTGATGCGTCTCCACCTGGGCTATCCGGACCCGGCGGCGGAGCGGCGCCTGCTCATGGAGGGAGACCGCCGCGCCCGCGTCGAGGCCCTGCTGCCGCTGGCCGACGATGACGCCCTGCGCGGCTGGCAGGCGCTGGTGGAGCAGGTGCATGCCGCGCCGGCGCTGATCGACTATGTGCAGGCGCTGCTCCAGTTCAGCCGCGAGGCCGGCCCCTGGGAGCCGGGCCTGTCGCCGCGCGCCGGCCTGGGGCTGCTGCGCGCCGCCCGCGCCTGGGCGCTGCTGCACGGCGAGAGCCGGGTGGTGCCGGAACACGTGCAGGCGGTGCTTCCCGCGGTGGTGACGCACCGCCTGGGGGAGATCGACGGCGTGGACAGCGCGCGCACCCTGCTCGAGGGCGTGCCGGTCCCGTGAGCATGCCGGCCTTTCTGGACCGCTTCCTGCGCCGCCAGGCGCTGGGCACCGCGCGGCCGGTGCGCATCGACAACCGCCACATCTACATCCTGCCCAGCCCTGGCGGCTGGGGCTACGGCCTGTTGCTGGTGCTGCTGCTGATCGGTTCGATCAACTACGACAACAACCCCGGCCTGCTGTTCACCTTCCTGCTTGCCGCCGCGGGCCTCGATGCGCTGTTCCTCACCTGGCGCAACCTGCTGGGGCTGGAGGTGGGCCTGCTGCCCGCGGCCCCGGTATTCGCCGGCCAGCCGGCCACCCTGCGGCTGCGTCTGGACGGCGGCGAACGGCCGGGCATCCAGGTCCAGCTCGCCGACCAGGCACTGCTGCTGGATCTGGAACAGGCCCCGGCCACCGTCGCCCTGGAGCTGCCCACCCGTCGGCGCGGCTGGTTGCGGCCCGGCACCCTGATCCTCGCCAGCCGCCATCCCATGGGACTGTTCCAGGCCTGGACCCTGCTGGAGTTGGAGGAGCCGCTGCTGGTCTATCCGCGCCCGGCGGCCGCCGCGTCCCGGGCCCGACCGCAGGGCGGCGGGGACGGCAGCGAGCGACCCGGCGACGAGGAATGGCACGGACTGCGCGACTTCCGGCCCGGCGACCCCCTCTCCCATCTGGACTGGAAGAGCCTGGCGCGCGAGCGCGGCCTGATGACCAAGCAGTTCCACGACCCGGCAGGCGAGCGGCCGCACTGGATCGACTGGGACCAGTACGCCCCCGCCGCCACCGAGCGGCGCCTGCGACTGCTCACCCGCGCGGTGCTGGAGGCCGCCGCCGGCGACCACCCCTGGACCCTGCGCCTGCCCGGCGTCCGC
>CAZVIG010000407.1:0-2557 GCA_964627395.1 uncultured Sedimenticola sp. | reverse complement strand
TCCACGTGGAAGCCGGCCACGATCTCCGACTCGCCCTCGGCCACGTCGAAGGGCGCGCGGTTGGTCTCGGCCACACCGGAGATGAAGTAGATCAGGAACAGCGGCAGCAGCGGCAGCGCGAACCAGTTGACGGGGCCCCAGTCTCCGGCCTGGGCGCGCACGATCTCGCCCAGGTTGAGGCTGCCGGCGGCCATGAGCACGCCCACCAGGGCGAAGCCCATGGCGATCTCGTAGGCCACGATCTGCGCCGCCGAGCGCAGCGCGCCGAGCAGCGCATACTTGGAGTTGGAGGCCCAGCCGGCGATGATCACCCCGTACACCCCCAGCGAGGTCATGGCCAGGATGTAGAGCAGCCCGGCGTTGACGTCCGCCAGCACCAGCTCCGCGTCGAAGGGGAACACCGCCCAGGCCGCCAGGGCCGGCCCGATGGAGAGCATGGGCGCGATCAGGAACAGCAGCTTGTTGGCGCCGGTGGGGACGATGATCTCCTTGAACATCAGCTTGACCGCGTCCGCGATCGGCTGACCCAGGCCCAGCAGGCGGAAACCGAAGAAGCCCACCCGGTTCGGTCCCATGCGCACCTGCATGTGACCGATCACCTTGCGCTCCAGATAGGTGTAGTAGGCCACCATGAGCATCAGCGGCACCATGATGACGACGATCTTGAGCAGGATCTGCACCACCACCGGCAGCTCGTTCCAGAATTCGATCAGTCCGTCCATCAGGGTTTCTCCACGCTCACTTCGGCGAAGCTGCAACCCAGCTCCGCGGCCTCCGGCACACCGGCGGGCAGCCACACGCAGTCATCGGGCACGCAGGGGTCGATGCGCACCCGCAGCGCCGTCTCGGCCTCGCCCTGACGCAATCGCGCGGCGCCGTCGTCCCGTAGCGAGAGCTGCTCGGCCAGTTTCGCGTTCATCCGAAGATGGCCGTCCCAGGCGTCGGGCGTGGCCTGCAGCGGCGCGGCGCGACGGGTCAGGGGATCCAGCGAGTACATGGGCACGCCGCCTATCCGCTGGATGCCGGCGGGGCGGAAACGCGGCGCGGGCGCGGCGCCTTCGCCGAGGCGGTTGTCGGGACTCACCTCGCCCACCTCGGCCAGAAGCTCGTCGCGCACCTGGGTGCTGTCGGTCTGCTCGAAGCCCTCCAGGTCCACCAGGTTGCCCAGCACCCGCAACACCTTCCAGGCGGGACGTGCCTCGCCCGGCGGCGGCATGGCGCCGGCGAAGGACTGCAGGCCGCCCTCCAGGTTGACCAGGGTACCCGATGTCTCGGCGAAGGCGCCGATGGGCAGCAGCACGTCGGCCACCGCCTCCAGCGCCGGCGAGCGCCAGGCGGCCAGCGCCACCACGTCCTTGTCCGCCAGGGCGGTGCGCGCGGTGCGCGGGTCGGCGAAATCGAAGTCCGGCTCGGCGCCGAGCAGCAGCACGCTGTCGCAGGCATCGCCGAGGATGCCCTCGACATTGGCGCCCTCGCCCGCCGCGCCGCCGGCACGGCCATGCGGCACCGCCCCCGCCAGCCAGGCGCCGGTGTCGTTGGCGCCGAAGCCCACCACCCCCCAGTCGATGCCGGCCGCCGCGGCGATGTTCGCCGCCAGGCGGCGCAGCAGGGCGAAGTCGGGGTGCATCATGGCGGCGGTGCCCAGCAGCACGCTGCCCTGCTCCGCCTGCTTCAGGATCTCGGCCGCCGCACGATGGGCCTCGTCCGGCTCCACCGAGAGGCCCGCGGTGTCCGCGCCCAGGGCGGCGGCGACCCCGGCCAGCTCGTCCACCATCTCGGAGGGACGGCACACCACGTCCACTTCCAGCTCGTAGTTGACGTCGTAGTCGATGGGGTTGATCGAGAGCACCGCCCCGCCCTTCTTCCAGGACTCGCGCACCCGGTGGTTGAGCAGCGGCTGGTCCTTGCGCAGCCAGGAACCCACCAGCAGGGTGGCGTCGTTGTCCGCGAGCTGGGCGATGCGCCGCCCCAGCCAGGGCAGCGGCGGGTCGTTGGCGTCGTCGCGGAAATCGCACTGGCGCAGGCGGTGGTCGATGCTGTCGCTGCCCAGGCCGCGCACCAGGCGCGCCGCCAGGTGGAGTTCCTCCAGGGTGGCGCTGGGCGAGACCAGAGCGCCAAGGCGGCCGGCGGGCGTCTCCTTGAGCAGCTTGGCCGCCGCCTGCAGGGCCTCGTCCCACTCCACCGGCTGCAACTCGCCGTTGCGGCGCAGCATGGGCCGGGTCAGGCGGTCCTCGCTGGCCAGGCCGGTGTAGGAGAAGCGATCACGGTCGGAGAGCCAGGTCTGGTTGAGCGCCTCGTTCTCCTTCGGCACCACCCGCAGCAGCGCGTTGCGCCGCAAGTGCAGGTGGACGTTGCTGCCCACCCCGTCGTGGGGGGCGATGCCGTCGCGCTGGATCAGCTCCCAGGCACGCGCCTGGAAGCGGAAGGGCTTGGAGGTGAGCGCGCCCACCGGGCACAGGTCGATGATGTTGCCCGAGAGTTCCGAGCTGATGCTGTGTTCCACGAACACCCCGATGCGCATGTGCTCGCCGCGCCCGGTGGCGCCCAGCTCGCGCAG
>CAZVIG010000406.1:0-2560 GCA_964627395.1 uncultured Sedimenticola sp. | reverse complement strand
GCCGAGGCCACCCTCAAGCCGGTGGACCAGGTGGCGGACGACGACATGATCTTCGACATCGGGCCCGAATCGGCCAAGGTGCTGGCGGACATCATCTCCGAGGCCGGCACCATCGTCTGGAACGGCCCGGTGGGGGTGTTCGAGTTCGACCAGTTCGGCGAGGGGACCAAGACGGTGGCGATGGCGATCGCCAACGCCAAGGGCTTCAGCCTGGCGGGCGGCGGCGACACCATCGCCGCCATCCAGAAGTACGGCATCTACGACAAGGTGTCCTACATCTCGACCGCCGGCGGCGCCTTCCTCGAATACCTGGAGGGCAAGACCCTGCCGGCGGTGGCGATGCTGGAAGAAGCCGCCAAGAAGCTCGGCAAGTGACATTCGGGGCAGCCGCCAGCGGCTGCCCCTGACGTATGGCACAAGGGCATCGGCGGGTCCGGTGCGTCGCGGGGCTGCGGTCCCGCCCGAAACAGACAGAGAGCATGCAGAGACGAACCAAGATCGTTGCCACCCTCGGGCCGGCAACCGACGACGCCAAGGTCCTGGACGAGCTGATCGCCGCCGGTGTGGACGTGGTGCGCCTGAACATGTCCCACGGCAGCTACGAGGACCATGAGCAGCGCAGCAACCTGGTGCGCAACCGCGCCCGCGCCAGCGGCCGCCAGGTGGGCGTGCTGGTGGACCTGCAGGGCCCCAAGATCCGCATCGGCCGCTTCGTCGAGGGCCAGGTGGAGCTGAAGCCCGGAGACCGCTTTATCCTCGACACCGCCTGGGATCAGAATGCCGGCACCCGCGAGCGGGTGGGCGTCACCTATCCCACCCTGCACGAGGAATGCTCGCGCGGCGACACCCTGTTGCTCAACGACGGCATGATCGTGCTCTGGGTCGAGGAGGTGGTGGGCACCGAGATCCGCTGCAAGGTGGTGGTCGGCGGCACCCTCTCCGACAGCAAGGGCATCAACAAGCAGGGCGGCGGCCTGTCCGCCCCGGCGCTCACCGAGAAGGACAAGGAGGACATCCGTTTCGCCGCGCGCATCGAGGCGGACTACATCGCCGTCTCCTTCGTGCGCTCCGCGGACGACGTCAACATCGCCCGGCATCTGCTGCGCGAGGCCGGCGGCCACGGCGGCGTGGTGGCCAAGGTGGAGCGCGCCGAGGCCCTGGACAACATCGACGAGATCATCGACGCCTCCGACGTCATCATGGTGGCGCGCGGCGATCTGGGGGTGGAGATCGGCGACGCCGAGCTGCCGGCGGTACAGAAGGAGCTGATCCACAAGGCCCGCTCCATGAACTGCGTGGTGATCACCGCCACCCAGATGATGGAGTCCATGATCCAGAACCCCATCCCCACCCGGGCCGAGGTGTTCGACGTGGCCAATGCGGTGCTCGACGGCACCGATGCGGTGATGCTCTCGGCCGAGACCGCGGCGGGCAAGTACCCGATCAAGGCGGTGGAGGCGATGGACCGGGTGTGCAAGGAGGCGGAGAAGCAGTCCAAGGCGCGCAAGTCGGACCACCGCCTGCACTCGGTGTTCGGGCGCATCGACGAGGCGATCGCCATGGCCACCATGTACACCGCCAACCACCTGGGGGTGGCGGCCATCGCCTGTCTCACCGAATCCGGCTCCACCCCCAAGTGGATGTCGCGCATCTCCTCGGGGATCCCCATCTACGCCCTCACCAACCGGGTTTCTACCCGGCGCAGAGTCACGATATTCCGCGGCGTCTACCCGGTAAGCTTCGAGCTGGCCGCGGGGGTCGATTCCCAGCAGGCCAATACCGAGGTGATCGAGGAACTTCAGCGCCGTGGCGCGGTGCGCGACGACGATCTGGTGATCATCACCAAGGGGGATCTCAACGGGGTGGCAGGCGGCACCAACGTGATGAAGATCATCCGCGTCGGCGAGCACATCATCAACAAGTAGAGCAAGCAGTCCAACCCGATCCGAACCTAGACAAAGAGGAGCAAACAGATGGCACTGATTTCACTTCGTCAGCTGCTGGACCATGCCGCCGAGCACGGCTACGGCATTCCGGCCTTCAACGTCAACAACCTGGAGCAGATGCGCGCCATCATGGAGGCGGCCGCCGAGACCGACTCCCCGGTGATCGTGCAGGCCTCCGCAGGCGCCCGCAAGTATGCCGGCGCACCCTTCCTGCGCCACCTGATGCAGGCCGCGATCGAGGAGTGGCCGGACATTCCGGTGTGCGTGCACCAGGACCACGGGACCTCGCCCGCCGTCTGCCTGCGTTCCATCCAACTGGGCTTCTCCTCGGTGATGATGGACGGCTCCCTGGGCGAGGACGGCAAGACCCCCACCACCTACGAGTACAACGTGGACGTCACCGCCAAGGTGGTGGAGATGGCCCACGCCGGCGGCGTCTCGGTGGAAGGCGAGCTGGGCTGCCTGGGTTCCCTGGAGACCGGCATGGCCGGTGAGGAAGACGGTATCGGCGCCGAGGGCAAGCTGGACCACAGCCAGCTCCTGACCGATCCGGAAGAGGCGGCCGACTTCGTCAAGAAGACCGGCGTGGACGCCCTGGCCATCGCCATCGGCAC
>CAZVIG010000405.1:0-2562 GCA_964627395.1 uncultured Sedimenticola sp. | reverse complement strand
AGGCCGACCCCCTGGCCTGGCCCGAGGCCTACCTCGGCGCGGTGCAGGGTGCTGCTTGAGGCGGTGGCATGTCCGTCCCCCACTTTCGGGGGCGGGAGGGAGAATGGAAAGAGCACGAGATCCCTTCTGCCCGTGGGAGCGGCTTCATCCGCGACACGGAACGCCGCAATGCCCCGATGTCAGGGCTGAAGCCCCTCCCACAATGGGCGACCGACTCCACTTCTCCTACACTATTGGAGATAGCCGGGCGAGGGATAATTGAGACGCCGTTTCCAGGACGATTGCACCATGCACATCCAACTCAAGCTCTTCGCCTCCCTCGCCGACCACCTGCCGCCCGGCGCCTCACGCAACGAGGCGCGCATCGAGGTGCCGGACGACGCCACCGTGCAGGACGTGGTGGAACGCCTCGGCCTGTCCGACGAACAGGCCCATCTGGTGATGGTCAACGGGGTGTTCGTGCCCTGTTCCCTGCGCCGCGAGGAGCGCCTGAAGGCAGGCGACACCGTCGCCATCTGGCCGCCGGTGGCCGGGGGCTGATGACCTCCGCCCGCCGGGTGCTCACCCGCCGCATGGCCCTCGACCACGCCGAGTTCCGCCGCTGCCTGGCGCCCCTGGCCCGCCACTATCCCCTCACCGAACGGAATGGTGAGATCCATCTGCAACTCCCCACCGGCCGCGTGCGCCTGCGCCTGGGGCCGGTGACCGAGCGGCGCCTCGGCAGCCTCGCCCTGCCGCAGACCGAGGTGACTTTGGAGCTGGAAGGCGTGCCCGCCGCCGAGGCGGAGGTCTTCCTCGCCGATTTCGACCGTGCCTTCCAGCGCGGCGGGGGCTGATACGGGGGTGACTCACCCCGTTGACCCCAAGGCCGGGCCTGTCTATATGTAATACGGAAATTCTATCGATAGGTTATCCGTATGTCAGAAGTAACGGTATCCCCGAAATATCAGGTGGTGATTCCCAAGGAGGCGCGGGAGGCGGCCGGCATCTCGGTGGGGCAGAAGCTGGAGGTCATTGTCCTGGGCGATCGGATCGAGCTGATCCCCCTCAAGCCGATGAAGCAGCTACGCGGCTTCCTGCGCGGTATCGACACCGAGGTGGAGCGGGAGGATGACCGCCTGTGAACGTGGTCGATTCGTCGGCCTGGTTGTCGTGGTTCGCGGACGACGCCAATGCCGAGCGGTTCGCCGCGGCCATCGAGGACACCGGGCGTCTGCTGGTGCCGAGCATCACCCTCACCGAGGTCTTCAAGGCGGTACTGCGCCAGCGGGGCGAGAGCGATGCGCTGGTCGCGGTCGCGCACATGCGCCAGGGGCATGTCGTTCCGCTGGACGACCACCTTGCCATCGCCGCCGCTCACTACGGCGTGACCCTGAAGCTGCCGCTGGCGGACAGCATCATCTACGCCACGGCCCGGGAGAATGGCGCCGAGGTATGGACCCAGGATGCCGACTTTCAGGGGTTGGAGGGCGTGAATTACTTTCCGAAAGCCTGACGATCCTTCTGTGCCTGGAGCGGAACCGCGCAAGACCCGATTTTCTCTAACGGATCAGGGATTCCGTCGGTGAACAGGAGGCATCTCGGTCGTGGACCTGGGAGGGTCAGACCCGCTTTCAAGGCCGGCGCCGGATCGCCGGCAGTCCCGTGATGTAGCCCACCTGCGCGTCGAGGCGGTCGATGCGCGAGCGCAGGGCGCGTGCGAGCCGCTTCGGCACGGAGCGGGGCAGGTCGCCATGGTGCTGGGTGTTGCTCAGGATGTAGGCGTGCCCGCCGAGGTCGTCCACCACCTGCAGCCCGGCCAGCTCGGCGCCGGCGGTGGCCGAGAGAATGCGGGTGAGGCTTCCGCTGTCCACCTGGTAGGCCCAGAGGTAGTTGTTGGTGTGCATGCCCGAGTCCTCGCCGATGAACAGGGTGCGCATGCCCTCCGAGAAGAACAGGTTGTCGGGGTTGGCGATGCGGTCCTCGGCGGCGGTGTTGCCCCGGCCATCCGCTCGTGCCAGCGGGCGCCCGAGCAGGGCCGGTTCCACGAACATGTCCGTTGCGACATAGTCGGAGGGAATGGGGCGGCCGTCGGCGTCCTTCACCCCGCCTCGCAGGTTCAGGGTATAGACGGCCCCCGCCTTGTTCCGGGGCAGCCGGATGTGGTCGGCGGGCGCCTTCCGATCGCGGGTCATGCCGTTGGCGATGGTGGAGACGGCCAGATAGAGCCTGCGGTCGGCCGCATTCAATGCGATCCCTTCCATCTTGCGCCATTCGGTGGTGGCGCCGCGCAGGGCGGCGTAGCGGCGGGTCTCCAGAAAGGCGGCGGCCTGCTGCATGCCGGGTTTCACCTTCAGGCATTCGTCGCTGGACGAGCCGGCGCGGATCCGCTGGTAGCCGGCCGGGCAGCGCCCCTTCCCCGTCGGCGCCACCGCATCGAAGATGTCCTCGAAGCGCAGATGCCGCGCCAGCGCCTCGATCTCCGCGCTGGTGGCATGGCCCAGGCGGATCCAGCGTAGCTTGGCGCGACCGCCCGCGGTGGCGGCGGTCTGCACCCAGCGGGCGGCATAGAGGGTGCCCGCA
>CAZVIG010000404.1:0-2566 GCA_964627395.1 uncultured Sedimenticola sp. | reverse complement strand
AGCAGGTGCCGCTGCGGCAGATAGCGGGCCAGCAGGTCGCGCAACTGGGCGGCCAGGGGCATGTCGCTGCCCTGTCCCAGCAGCCACCAGGCCGCCCCGGCGGCCAGCGCCAGCAGGAAGAACAGGAAGCGGAAGAAGCTGGCCCGACCGCGCGCGCCCCGGGCGCGCCGGATCTCTTGCAGATGCGCCGCATAGCCGTCCAGGCGTTCGGCGATCTCCTCGCGCACCCCGCGCAACTGGTCGGCCAGGTCCTGCAGGCGGACGTGCTGGGCCTCCAGGGCGCTCAGGCGGCTCTCGTCCGCGTCCAGCTCGTCCAGTTCCTGCTTGAGGGTCTCGATCTCGGCCTGGACCTCCTCGCGCAGCTCCTCGCGCTCGGCGATCTCCTCGCGGATCTCGTTCGCCACCATCTCCAGGGGGGCGATGCCGGCCATGATCTTCACCGCCTGGCTGTGCGGGTGCGGGGTGGTGATCTCGCGCTGCGCCAGATAGAAGGATTCCACGAACTGCTCGTACTCGAAGCCCAGCAGCTCGGTCAGCTTCTCCGCCACCGGCCGCACGCCGCGCGCCAGGGGCTCGCTGTCGCCGATGCGCAGCAGGCGCGCCCCGTGGTTGCCGTCGCGGTCCAGCAGCCGTGACAGCTCGTAGTCCTCGTCGCCCACGCGGAAATCGAGGGTGACGCTGCAGTGGTTCTCGCCCCAGCGCACCACCTTTTCCAGCTCGTCCGGACCGATCGAGAAGGTGCGTCCGAACAGGGCGAAGCAGACCGCCTCGCCGATGCTGCTCTTGCCCGACTCGTTGGGGCCGCTGATCGCGATCAGCCCCTCTGCCGGTACCGCCAGCTCCAGACGCCGGTATTTGAGAATGTTGCTGCCCTTGATGCGCGAGATGATCATGCCCTGCCCTCTTCCTCCAGTCGCTGCAGCTTGTCCAGGACCAGCTCCATGGCCTGGCGGTAATGGGCCTCGTCGAAGGTATCGCCGGTGTTGCGGCGGCGTTCGAACTCCGCCTCGCACCAGGCGGCGAATTCGCCGGAGGGACTGTTGGGGTCTAGGGCGCGCTCGCGCCCGCCTGCAGTGTCGGACATGCCCTGTCTCCTGAGGACGCTGGTCGAAGGCGCCAGTATATCGGGTTTGACCCCACCGGGCAGGTGGTCGAATGCCGGTCAGAGCACCCGGAACCAGGCCTCCTGGGTCACCAGGTCCAGATCGCGCAGCGCCAGCCGCACCCGACGGTCCAGGGCGAAGCTGTCGTGCAGGCGCATGCGCACCTCCATCGCCAGCTCGGGGATCAGCAGCACCGCCTTGCGCTCCTCCATGGCGGCCACCACCGCCTCGCCCTGCCAGTCGGGGTGCCGCATCAGATGCACCAGCTTCCAGTGCAGGTTGGACTGGCGCTCGGCGCGGCGCACCCGTCCGCCGGCGACGTCGATGCCGGCGATGCGCTCGGCCAGGGTCTCACGCGACATGGGCTCGCGGCCGCTGATGAAGGCGCGCAACTGCTGGTGGACCAGCAGGTCGGCGTAGCGGCGCAGCGGACTGGTGGCGCGCGCATAGCGTTCCAGGCCCAGGCCGAAGTGCGGCTCGGGATGCAGCACGGTATTGCTGGGCTTGAACAGGCGGCGGTAGGCGTACATCTCCGAGAGGGTCTGCGGCCGGCGGATCTCGTCCGGCTCGGGCTGCATGGCGTAGGGGATGGGCAGGTCGTGCGCCTCGGCGAACAGGGCCACCGCCTCGCCGGCCATCAGCATGGCGTCGGTGACCATGTCGCGGCTCGCCAGCTTCGGCAGGGGGCGGATCACCACCTCGCCGTCCACCACCCGCACCGCCGCCTCGGGCAGGTCGATGCGCGCCGCGTTGCGCGCCAGGCGCCGCTGGCGGTAGGCGTCGGTGATCGCCGCCAGGGCGGCGAACTGGGGCTCCTGCATGCGCCCGTCCACCTCGCCGTAGCTGAGGCGTTCCACCCGCACCCGGGTGCGCTCGACGCGGATGTCGCCCAGTCCTTCCGGCCCCAGGCGCATGCCGATGGAGAGTGCCGGCGAGGTCTCCTGCAGCCCCAGGCCCAGGCGCTCGGTGAGGGCCTGCGGCAGCATGGTGACGGTGCGCTCCGGCAGATAGAGGTTGCTGCCCCGTTCGCGCGCCGCCTGATCCAGATGACCGTCTGGACGCACCAGGGCCGCCACGTCGGCGACATGCACCCAGAGATAGTCCCCGTCCAGGCTGATGGCGTCGTCCGGGTCCTGGTTGCCCTCGTCGTCGATGGCCCAGGCCGGCAGGTGGGTGAGGTCCAGACGCTCCTCCTCGGGCAGCTCCGGGACGGCCGATTCGGGCGACTCCAGGATCACCCCCGCGCGCCGCGGCCAGGGATTCTCCTCCGGCGCCCAGTAGCCGCAGCGCAGCAGGAAGCGGTGCGCCGCCTCCGGCGTCTCGTCCACCCCGAAGCTGGAGAGGATGCGGCTGTGCGCGGCGCTGCCGACCGCCACCCGCTCCACCTCCGCCAGGCGCTTGCGGTCCTCCGGCTCGAGCCGGCCCGCTTCCACGCGCTCCAGGAAGCCCTGCCAGGCCGCCGC
>CAZVIG010000403.1:0-2569 GCA_964627395.1 uncultured Sedimenticola sp. | reverse complement strand
AGAAGGACAGCACCGGCATCTGCTTCATCGGCGAGCGCCGCTTCCGCGACTTCCTCTCCCGCTACCTGCCTGCCAGCCCCGGCCCCATCGAGTCGCTGGAGGGCGAGCTGCTGGGCACCCACCAGGGACTGATGTACTACACCATCGGCCAGCGCCAGGGTCTGGGCATCGGCGGTCGCGCGGGGCGCGATCCGGCACCCTGGTTCGTGGTGGAGAAGGATCTGGAGCGCAACGTGCTGCGCGTCGCCCAGGGGCACGACCACCCGGCCCTGCTGCGCGACCGGCTGGTGGCGGAACAGCTCCACTGGGTGGCCGGGCACCCGCCGGCGGAGCGGTTCGAATGCCTGGCGCGCTGCCGTCACCGCCAGCCCCTGCAGCCCTGCACCGTCGAGCTGCGCGACGACACCGCCGAGGTGCGCTTCGCCCAGCCGCAGCGGGCGGTCACGCCCGGCCAGTCGGTGGTCTTCTACCAGGACGATCGCTGTCTGGGCGGAGGCATCATCCGGTGAGCGGCCGCTATACCGACGACGACCGGGTGATCGCCCTGGCCGGTGTCTTCCAGGCCGCGCGCCTGGTGCGCGACCTGGCGCGCCTCGGCGGCTGCGACCGGGAGGCCTTCCGCGCCAGCCTCGATTCCCTGTTCAGCTTCGACCCGCCCGACACCGCGGCCACCTTCGGCGGCGTGGCAGGCGTGGCGCTGGGACTGCGTACCCTCGCCGCCCAGCTCGACGAGCCGCGGTCCCGCGATCTCGACATCGCCCGCTATGTCATCGCCCTGATCCATCACGGCGACAAGCTGCGCCGCGATCGGAAACGCCTGGCCGAGCTGGGCCACGACCTGGAGCTGCTGAACGACAAGCAGGTGCACTTCGACCTGCCGGGCTTCTCGCTGAGCGCCCAGCTCGCGCGGCTCTACCAGCGTCATGTCAGCCCGGTGCCGCCGCCCATCATGGTCAAGGGGGAACCCCTGCACCTGCAGAACCCGCAGACCGCCGACGAGATCCGCAGCCTCCTGCTCGCCGGTCTGCGCGCCGTCGTGCTGTGGCGTCAGTGCGGCGGCAAACGCTGGCATCTGCTGCTGTATCGTAGGCGCCTGGCGGAGATCGCCCGTCGGCTGGCGGAACAAAACGCCTGAACGGCTGTCTCACCGGCCACCTTTCGACGACACCCAATCTGTCACAACGACAATCAAGGAGAGAAGCCATGAAGAAATCCCTGCTCACCCTCGCCATCGCCGCAACCCTGATCACCGGCTGCGGCCGGGAGGACCAGGACGACCAGGCGGCCAACCAGGAGCAGCAGCCCCAGGTGATGGCCACCGCCAACGACAGCGGCAGCACGGACAAGGGCCTGATGGAAAAGGCCAAGGAGACCGGCAGCAAGGCCATGGAGGCCACCCGCGAGACCGCAGGCGAAGTGGCCGACACTACCCGTGAGATGGCCGGCAGCGCGGTCGAAAAAACGAAAGAAGTGACCGGCGCCGTGGTGGAGAAGACCAAGGAGGTCGCCTCCAACGTCGCCGAATCGGCCGGAGACGCCGTGGAAAAGGTCAAGGAGAAGGCCGGTGAGACCTACCAGAAGGTGAAGGAGAAGGCGGTCGAGATGGTCGACAAGGCCAAGGAGAAGATGGGCAGCGAGACCCCCGCCCAGCCCGCCATGCCCGAGGGCCTGCCGAAGAAGCCCTGAGGCATCGCCCCGGTCCCTCCCCTGCCGGGAGGGACCGACCCTTGTATAATGCCGCGCTCCCCGGCCCGCACGGGCCTGAGATCACGGAGCCCCGGCATGCAACTGAGCACCCTCACCGCAGTTTCCCCCATCGACGGCCGCTACGGCAGCAAGACCGCCGCGCTGCGTCCGATCTTCAGCGAATACGGGCTGATCCATCACCGGGTCACCGTGGAGGTGCGCTGGCTGCAGACCCTCTCCCGCCATCCGGGCATCCCCGAGGTGCCCGCCTTCTCCGAGCAGGCCGACGCCCTGCTGGAATCCATCGTGGACGGCTTTTCCGAGGCGGACGCCCAGCGGGTCAAGGAGATCGAGCGCACCACCAACCACGATGTCAAGGCGGTGGAGTATTTCCTCAAGGAGCGCATCGCGGGCAATGCCGAGCTGGAGGCGGTGAGCGAGTTCATCCACTTCGCCTGTACCTCCGAGGACATCAACAACCTCTCCCATGCCCTGATGCTGCGCGCCGGCCGCGACAACGTGCTGCTGCCCCAGCTCGACCAGGTGATCGAGGCGATCCGCGACCAGGCCCACGCCCATGCCGACAAGCCCATGCTCTCGCGCACCCACGGCCAGCCCGCCTCCCCCACCACCCTGGGCAAGGAGATGGCCAACGTGGTGCACCGCCTGCGCCGCCAACGCGAGCAGATCGCCGGGGTCGCCCTGCTGGGCAAGATCAACGGCGCGGTGGGCAACTACAACGCCCACCTGGCCGCCTACCCCGAGCTGGACTGGCCCGCTCTGGCGCGCGGGTTCGTCGAGTCCCTGGGGCTGGAATGGAACCCCTATACCATCCAGATCGAGCCGCATGACTACATGGCCGAGCTGTTCGACGCCATCGCGC
>CAZVIG010000402.1:0-2573 GCA_964627395.1 uncultured Sedimenticola sp. | reverse complement strand
TCCCGCTCACCCTGCTGGGTATCATCCCGGCGCACATGCTGTTCTTCCAGATGGGGTGGGGCGGCGAGTTCACTGCCACCTCCATGATCGGCTGGATCGCGCTGGCGGGCATCATCGTGCGTAACTCCATCCTGCTGGTGGACTTCTCCATCCACAGCCTGCAGAAGGGCGAGAGCGTGGTGGAATCGGTGATCGGCGCCTGTAAGGTGCGGACCCGGCCCATCCTGATCACCGCTCTGGCCCTGGTGGGCGGTTCCTCGGTGATCTTCTTCGATCCCATCTTCCAGGGGATGGCCATCTCCCTGGCCTCCGGGGTGCTGGTGTCCACCATCCTCACCCTGATCGTGATCCCGCTGGGCTGCGCCAATGCGGCGGAGTCGCTGTGCGAGGTCGCCGGCGTGGACTGCGCGGCCAAGGGCCTGTTGCCGGAACAGACCCACCCCCGCGAAGACGCCGGCGAGAGCGGCTATTCGGTGCCGGTGTGGCTGCGCCTCTGGGGCTGGCTGATGAGCCTGGTGTTCGCCATCGTCGGCATCTTCACCACCTTCTTCGGCTGGTTCTCGCGGCGCCGTGCGCGCAAGCAGGAGAACGATGGCGGTTCCGGCGGCCCTGCGCCGGGCGGCGGCACGCCACCGCCCACCCCGCCGACGCCGGCACCTGCGCCCGCTGGGGGCAGCTCGGCGCCGACCAGCGGTGATCCCGGTTCCGAGGCTGCGACCGCGTCCTCCAACGAGGCGGCGCCGGTCGAGGCGGCTCCCGAATCCGTGTCGGAGCCGCCCAAGCCCGCCCCCTCGGAGCGCGTTGCCGAGGCGGTAGAGGAGCGGGCCGAGGAGGCCGAGGAGGTCATCGCGCCGGAGGCGTCGCCTGCGGAGGACACCACTTCCGCCGCAGCCGCGGCGCCCGCCAAGGCCAAGGCCGCCCCGCGCAAGAAGACCAGTCGCAAGAAGGCGACGCGCAAGAAGGTCGCCACCCGCAAGAAGGTGGCCGCCAAGAAGACGGCGACCAAGAAGACCGCTACCCGGAAGACCGTCAAGAAGGCCCCGGTGGCTGCCCCTGCGGCATCTGCCTCGGCCGGCGGCGACAAGGACAGTGGCGAGAACGGCCGCAGCCGGCGGGGCATCCGTCTCAAGGCGCCCGACAACCTGAGCGACGACGGCCTGGGTTGAGAAGCCGCGCCGCGCCGCCATATTCGCCCCAGTGGCATGGGGCCTCGTGCTGCTGCCTGATCCATTGATGGCGACGATCGAGCGGCAAGTGACTATAGTTCGATAGGGAGCGGGCGCCCGTGCCGGTGTTTCGCCGCGCGACGAGGGCACCGACTTCGTCAACGGATGGGTCACAGCACGATGAAACCGTGGTCGGCAACAAGGGGAACCGGGACAGGGACGACAGGATGGGTCGCGCTTTGTGTCGTTTTTCTTGTCGCATTCTCCCTCGAGACCCATGCCGCAGGTGCCTGGCATGCCGGCGTGGGGCCGGGCACGCGAGCGGTGTTTCGGCCCCTGGCACGGCAGGGCACGGTCGGAGGCCGCCGGATCCGCACCCTCAAGGCCCCCACACGGATGCTTCTGGCCACCCCCTCCGTTTCCCGACCCCTCTCCGCGGAGCTGTCGGGACGACCCGTGGCCGCTGGTGCAAGCCTGACGCTCGCCGACGGTGGCGCGGCGGCGGTCGACGATTCACGTTTTCGGCCGCTGGAGCGGGAACACCTGGACGATCCCACCCCGCCGCGCGCGGCCATGGTGCCACCCGCCGGCCTGGCGCCTTATCCCGGTACGATGCTTCCCTATGGCTTGCCCTATCCCTATCCGCCTGCGACCGGTTACGGCCTGTTCCCCTATCCGCCGCTGCCCTATCCGGGGGCGCCCTATGGTACGGTAGTGCCTCCGGTGCCGGTGCCCGTGGTGCCTCCCGTGCCGTTGCCCGTGGCGCCCTATCTGCAATTGCCGTATGCTCCACAGCCCCTGGTGACACCGGTATGGCCCTATTACTGAGATCGCCGGACGGCCCCACGGCGCGGCCTGCCGACGATCGAAGCACGAGAGAGAAAAGAATGAGCTTCCAGCGTAGTATCCGGAAAATCTGCCTCTCCTGTCTGATGATCGCGCTGCCGTTGCAGGCCGGCGCGACCGCGGCGACGCAGCAGACATCCTCGCAGTGGCGTCCGCAGACGGCCACCTTGCCCCAGCCGCCGGTGGCCATGCCCAAGCCGCCCGCACCGCCGCTCTATTCGGCACCCCGTTTCCGGCCCCTGGAGCATGGCGCTGCCTGGCAGGGCCCGCAGGCCGGAATGCCCTCGCCCGCGATGGGAGGATTCATGCCGGTGGCGCAGGGGTACCAGGCGAGTCGGCCGCCCGCCTTCGCACGCCAGTACGCCTGGCGCCCCATCAGCCCGCCCTTGGTGGTGAATCGCCCGCAGCGCCCGATGGCGCCGCCGGCACCCCTGTGGGGCGGCTATCCCCCGGCACCGGTCGCGCCGCGCTTCGGCATGGCGCCGCCTTGGGGACCGATGCCGATGTATGGCGCCTATCCGCCACCGCCGCCCCCGCCGCCGGTCTATTACCGTCCCGCAC
>CAZVIG010000401.1:0-2573 GCA_964627395.1 uncultured Sedimenticola sp. | reverse complement strand
CCACCAGCAGCGCCAGCGCCCAGGGCTGATCCGGCGAGACCCAGTGCGCCACCAGCGTCCCCAGCAGAATGGTCAGCGGCATGCCGATCAGCAGCATGCGCGCCGGGATGCCCGCACCTTTTCTCAGCGCGCCCAAGTCGATACGCGAGGCGTCCGAGAACAGGACCAGGATGAGGGTGAACTCGGCAATGCCCTGGACGATGGCGCGTTCCGACTCCATCGGCACCAGGTCCGCGCCGCCCTGGCCGATCGCCCAGCCGAAGACGGTGAACAGCATCGGCATGGTGAGCAGGGAGGATTCCAGCCGGCGCGACAGCGCCGCAAAGCCGAGGATGGCGAGCAGGATCAGGGCCAGATAGAGGTGTTCCATGGCACGGGCTCCTGTAGAGAACGGGCCCGGTGCTTCTTGGACCGCTGCCGGTATGGCCGGTGTTCGTCGTCGAGAAAGACTTGGGAATGACCTGGAAGATCTAAGCCCACGCCCTCCGAACCGTCAAGTCGCCTGGGAGCGACGCCCGGATCGGGGCCGATTGCGGGTATGGCCTTGTTACGAGTCTCGCTCCCTATTTGTGGGAGCTGGGGAGTGGCAAAGAGGCAAGGTGCGATATTCGCCAAAACCACCTGCATTCTTTCAGCAGGCGCCTCTCCTGATCTGCTCTCGCAAGCGGGGTGAGGGACGAATTTTCCCCGGACAACAGCGCCGCATGCGGGAGAGCAGCACGAACGTCCGACATCCCCCGAAAAAGAAAACACCGCCTCGTGGGCGGTGTTTTCAGGTTCCGGCTGTACGCGGGGATATCAGATGTACAGACAGATGTCGGATTCGCCGGCGAACTCGAAGAACCGGGCGGCACCCGCGAACTCGATACCATCGATGAAGTCGTTGGCATCCATGTCGAACAGGTCCACGGTCATCTGGCAGGCGATCAGCCGCACCTCGGCCTCCTGACAGAGCGAGCGCAGTTCTTCCAGGCTGGCCACGCCCTTGTCCGCCATCTTCTTCTTCATCATGGCGGTCATCATGGCCTCCATGCCCGGCAGGGCGGTCAGCAGGATGGGGAACCACTTGTCCATCCCCATGGGCATCGGCATGCCGGGGTTGCCGAGCGGCGAGACCTTGAGGTTCAGCTGCTTCTTCAGCAGCTGCAGACCGTAGAAGGTGAAGAAGATCTCGGTCTCATAGCCCAGCGCCGCAGCGGTGGATGCCAGGATGAAGGGCGGATAGGCCCAGTCGAGCGTACCCTTGGTTGCAATGATGGCAAGCTTTTTCTCTTCCATCGCAGTTCCCTCGTGCAGGAGGTGGGTGGGAAAGGCCTCAGGCCTTCTTGATCAGGAAGACGAACTTGCCGCCTTCTTCACCGGATTCCAGCAGCTCGTTGCCGGTCTGCTTGGCGAAGGCCTCGAAGTCCTTCACCGAACCCGGGTCGGTTGCAATGATGCGCAGCACCTTGCCGGATTCCATGCCCGCCAGGGCCTTCTTGGCACGCAGGATGGGCAGCGGACAGTTCAGGCCGGATGCGTCCAGTTCTTCGTCGAAATTCGCCATGTGCAACCTCCAGGATGCTCGTTGGTGTTTACGGGTGGGTCAATTCGGTCGATTCTTATATTCCAACCATCTGCGAATTGCAAGGACAGGCGGTTCAGAGCCCGCTCGCCCGCGCCTGCTGCGGCGGCACGATGTCGTAACCGGAGCGCGCCCAGGCGATGATCCCGCCGCGCAGGTTGACCACATTGTCCAGCCCCTGCTGCTGCAGGAAGTTGCAGGCATGGTAGGAACGCGCCCCGCTGCGGCAGTAGAGCACGATCTCGCGGTCGCGCGGCAGGTCCTGCTGGCGCAGCGGGATCAGGTGCATGGCCAGGTGTTCGGAGCCGGGGATCATCCCCTGCGCCACCTCGGCATCGCTGCGGATGTCGATCAGGGCGATCGGCTCTCCGGCCTGCAATCGCGACGCCAATTCCGTCGCATCGATCTCTTTCACGAGCATTTTCGGACCTCTCGAATTCGTCTGCGGCATGACAACCAAGCGCAATAGTATATTATTATGTCCGCATATATTCAAATGACCGTTCGGTGCGCAGTTTTGTTTCGCACCGGCATTCGGCTACATTGGCCATATCCCGAACCTCCCCGGAAACCGGCATCATGCGACATCTGCCCATATTTTTCGATATAGAACAACAACCTTGCGTCGTCATCGGCGGCGGGGAGATCGCCACCCGCAAGGTCGCCCTGCTACGCCGGGCGGGCGGCCGGGTACGCGTGGTGGCCCCCGAGCTGTGCCCCAGCCTGGCCCGTATGGCGGAAAACGGCGAGATCGAGCATGTCGCCCGCGACTACCGCGAGGAGGACCTGGACGAGGCGGTGCTGGTGATCGGTGCGACAAATGATGTCGCCATCAACCGCCAGGTGGCGGCGGCCGCGCGGGCGCGGCGCATCCCGGTGAACGTCGTGGACAACCCCGAGGACGGCAGCTTCGTGATGCCCTCGATCATCGACCGCTCCCCGGTGGTGGCGGCAGTCTCCACCGGCGGGGCCTCGCCGGTGCTGGCGCGCCTGATCCGCGCCCGCCTGG
>CAZVIG010000400.1:0-2575 GCA_964627395.1 uncultured Sedimenticola sp. | reverse complement strand
GGGAGGGCCTTCAGGCCCGACTGCCATTCCGGTCGCGGCTGAAGCCGCTCCCACAAAAGGGGTGGGGGAGATCGCTGGCTGTAGGAGGGCCTTCAAACCCAACCGGCATTCTGGTCGCGGCTGAAGCCGCTCCCACAAGGGTCGCGGAGACTGCTGGTTGTGGGAGGGCCTTCAGGCCCGACTGCCATTCCGGTCGCGGCTGAAGCCGCTCCCACAGGGGAACCTCCTTCACAACCCCAGCTCGCGCCAGCGCTTCTCGATGCGCTTGAGCGACACCGGCCCTTCGGTACCCACTTCCTGGGCGAACAGGGAGATGCGCAGCTCCTCCAGCAACCAGCGGATCTCGTCCAGGCGCGGGTCCACCAGGCCCTTGTCGCGCGCCTGGCGGTCGCGCTCGCGCCAACGGCCGAGCAGCTCCGCCATCTGGCGCATCGCGGCCTGGTCGCGCGCCTGGCCGCCGGAGCGCAGCTTGTCGATGCGCCGCTCCAGGGCCTCGAGATAGCGGGGATAGGCCTGCAGCCGCGCCGGGGGCACCTGCTGCAGGAAGCCCTGCCATACCAGCTCGTCGAGCTGCTGCTGCATGTCCTGCACCGGGGCCAGCCAGGCGAGCTGGGTCATGCCGGCGAGCTGCTTGCGGATGGCGTGGTATCGGCCCAGGATGTCGCGCACCAGGGCCACCGCCTGCTCGTGGGTCGTCAGCAGGCGCTCGCGGCCGCGGTCGTGGCAGGCCTGAAAGGCGGCGCGGTCGCGGATGTCGTGGTCCTGGTCCAGAAAGGCCAGGTCGAAGCTCAGGGCCAGGATCTGTTCCTCCAGGGGCGGCGCCCTGCCCGGCTCGCGCTGCGGCACCTTGGCATACTGCAGGCGCAGGGCCTGGATCTCGGGAATGCGCTTCTTCAGGTCGCGCGTGGTGCCGCCCATGCGCAGCATCAGCAGCCGGCGCAGGCCGGCGCGGTGCGCCGCCTCGGCGCGCGCGGGGGCGTCCAGACAGCGGACGGCCACGCTGTCGCCCTCGTCCACCAGGGCGGGCCAGGCAGTCACCTGCAGACCGCCGCTGCGCAGAACGATCTCGCGCGGCAGTTCGTCGAAGTCCCAGTCGCGCAGCCCTTCCCGTTCCAGCGGACAGCCGCTGTCCACGGCACCGCCGGCGGCCAGCACCCGGTCGCCGTAGTCGCGCTGCAGCGCCAGCAGGTCGCGCGAGGTGGCCAGGGTCTCCATGCCGTCGGCGCTGGTCAGACGGATGCGCATGCGCAGATAGTCGGGCAGCTCGCGGTCGCGCCATTGGTCCTCGGGCACCGTCACGCCGGTGAGCCGGCGCAGGGCCGCGCCAAGGCTGCGGCGCAGCGGCTCCTCGCCGCGCTGCATCAGCGCCAGCACCCTGCGGGCGTGGTCCGGCGCGGGCACGAACTGACGCCGCAGGGCCTTGGGCAGCCCCTTGATCAGGGCGGTGACCTTCTCCTCGATCAGCCCCGGCACCAGCCAGTCCACCAGCCCCTCGCTCACCTGGTTGAGCAGCGGCAGCGGCAGATGCAGGGTCACGCCGTCGGCCTCGCTGCCCGGCTCGAAGTGATAGGACAGCGGCAGGCGCGCGCCGTGCAGTTCGAGGTGGTCGGGGAACTGCGCCTCGTCCAGCCCCAGGGGCTGGCGCTGGATGTCCTCGCGGCGCATGTGCAGCACCTTGGGATCGTCCTGCCGGCGCAGCCAACGCTCCAGTTGCGGCACGCTGTAGATGCCCTGCGGGATGCGCGCGTCGTAGAAGGCGTAGATGGCCTCCTCGTCCACCAGGATGTCGCGCCGGCGGGCCTTGGCCTCCTGTTCGTGCAGCTCGGCGATCAGCGTCCGGTTATGGCGCCAGAAGGGCGCGCGGGTGCGGATATCGCCTTCCACCAGGCCGAAGCGGATGAAGATCTCGCGCGCGGTCTGCGGGTCGATGGGGCCGTAGTTGACCCGGCGCCGCGGCACGATGGGCAGGCCGTAGAGGGTCACCTTCTCGTAGGCGCCCACCTGGCCGCGCCGCGCCTGCCAGTGCGGCTCGGAATAGCTGCGCCGCACCAGGTGGCCACCCAGGCGCTCGGCCCATTCCGGCTCGATGCGCGCCACCATGCGGGCGTACAGGCGGCTGGTCTCCACCAGCTCGGCGGCCATCACCCACTTGGGACGGCTCTTGAACAGCCCCGACCCCGGAAAGATGTGAAAGCGGCTGTTGCGCGCCCCCAGGTAGTCGCGCTCCTTGCCCTGGGCACGGTGACCGATGTGACTGAGCAGGCCGGACAGGATCGCCTGATGGATGGTGTCGTAGCCGGCTGGCTCGCCGTTGTCGCGGTAGCCCATCTCGTGGAGCTGTTCGCGCAACTGGCGGTGGATGTCCTCCCATTCGCGAAAACGCCGCGGCGAGACGAAATGCTCGCGGCACAGGCGTTCGAACTTGCGCCGGGTGAGGTGGCGCTTCTTGTCCTGCAGGTAGTCCCACAGGCCCAGCAGCGAGAGGAAGTCGGAACGCTCGTCCGCGAACAGGGCGTGCGCCTCGTCCGCCTGCTGACGTTTTTCCTGGGGGCGGTCGCGCGGGTCCTGCACCGAC
>CAZVIG010000399.1:0-2598 GCA_964627395.1 uncultured Sedimenticola sp. | reverse complement strand
ACAC
Source organism: uncultured Sedimenticola sp. (assembly GCA_964627395.1). GTDB lineage: Bacteria > Pseudomonadota > Gammaproteobacteria > Chromatiales > Chromatiaceae > MONJU. The sequence goes on along the minus strand of CAZVIG010000399.1, from coordinate 2,594 downwards.
CCACCACATCCCCAGCCAGTCCGGCAGTATGCCCAGCTCCATCCAGCGTTCCGCCAGACGCTGCAGGTTGAGGAACACGAAATACACCAGCACCGCCAGCGCCACCCGCCCGTAAACGTCGCCGCGCGGCCGGGTGCGCGCCAGGGGCACCGCCAGCAGGGCGAACACCAGCACCGCGCTGGGCACCGAGAAGCGGTACTGCAGCTCGGCGCGGGCTGCGAGGTCGGGGTCGTGCCACAACGCGGCTGTGGATCGCGCGCCCACCCGCAGGCGGCGTTCGCCCAGATCCAGGCGAGGCAGACGCAGCGCATACTCGCCGAAGCGGGCGATGCGGAAGTCGGCGCGCCCCGGTTCTCCCTCGTAGCGCCGGCCGTCCACCAGGATCACGAAACGGTCGCCGCTGGCCGGGTCCACCACCTGGTAGGCCTCGCGCGCCACCACCACACCGGAGCGGCCATGCTGGCGGTCCTGCACGAACAGATCGCGCAGGCGCCGTCCGTCGTCGGAGACCCCGCCGGTGTAAACCACCAGCCGCCCCTTGTCGAACAGATTGAAGCGGCCGGGACGGATGCCGGCGATGTCCAGCTTGTCCTGCTGCGCCAGCTTGATGCGCTCCACCTGGGCGTTGGCCCAGGGCAGGCCCAACAGCATCAGCAGCAGCGCCAGCGCCGCCAGCGGCAGCGCCGGCCACAGCACCGCGCGGTACAGCCGCAGCGGCCCCATGCCGCTGGCCTGCAGGGCGATCATCTCGCCGGCGCGGTGCATGTCGCCCAGCACCCAGAGCAGGGAGAAGAAGAAGGCGGGCGGCAGCAACACCCCCAGCACCTTCACCGCCTGCAGGCCCAGCAGGGTAAGCACCACGTCGGGCGAAATGCTGCCGGCGGCCGCCTTGCCGAGCAGCTTGACGAAATGGCTGGCGAGCAGCACCAGGAGCAGGATCAGCAGCACCACCAGCAGCGTCTTGATTACCTCGCGCACCAGCAGTCGGTCGATGATGGCCACCGGGAGCCGCCCCCTTGCACCTTTGTTACACTGCGCCCCGGCAATCGGGACGTGGCGCGATGCTAGCAGAAGCCCGCCGCCGGCGCCCCGTCTTCAAACCAGAGGAACCCCCATGAAACACGACTGCAAACGTGCTCCGCTCTCCGAGATCAAGACCCCCTGCCTGGTGGTGGGACTGTTCGAACGCCACCGTGGCGATACCGGATTCGAGGCGCTGGACCAGGCCAGCGGCGGCGCCCTGGGGCGCATCCTGCGCAAGGGTGATTTCCGCGGCAAGGCGGGCGAGACCCTGCTGCTCTACGCCCCGGACGGCGTGGCCGCCTCGCGCATCCTGCTGCTCGGCCTGGGCCGGCACAAGGAGCTGTCGCCGCGCGGCTTCGGCGAGGCGTTGGGCAAGGCGGTCGGCCAGCTCCAGCAGGCCAACGTGGGCAGTGCGGCGGTGGCGGTGCCGGAAGGGGCCGACAGCTACGGCCTGGTGCGCGAGGGGGTGATCGCGGCCGAGGCGGCGGTATACCGCTTCGACCAGTGCAAGAGCGAACCGGAGAAGCCGCGCCGCCCGCTGGGCCGGCTCACCTTCGTCACCGGCGACAGCCGCCACCTCAAGCGGATGCGCAAGGCCTGCGACCACGGCCTGGCGATCGCCAACGGCAGCCGCCTGGCGAAGGACCTGGGCAACCTCCCCGGCAACGTCTGCACTCCCACCTATCTGGCGGAGCAGGCGCGCAAGCTGGCACGCGGCCAGCGCCGGCTGAAGGTCTCGGTACTCGAGGAGAAGGACATGCAGAAGCTGGGCATGGGGGCCCTGCTCTCGGTGTCCCGCGGCAGCAGCCAGCCGGCCAAGCTGATCGTGATGGAATACAAGGGCGGCAGGCCCGGCGCCAAGCCGGTGGCCCTGGTGGGCAAGGGCCTCACCTTCGATGCCGGCGGCATCTCCATCAAGCCGGCCCAGGCGATGGACGAGATGAAGTACGACATGTGCGGCGGCGCCAGCGTGATCGGCACCATCGCCGCCTGCCTGGAGCTGCAGCTCCCGATCAACGTGGTGGGGGTGGTGCCCGCCTCGGAGAACCTGCCCGACGGCAACGCCAACAAGCCCGGCGACATCGTCACCTCCATGTCGGGCCAGACCATCGAGGTGCTCAACACCGACGCCGAGGGCCGCCTCATCCTGTGCGACGCCCTCACCTACACCGAGCGCTTCGAGCCCGCGGCGGTGATCGACATCGCCACCCTCACCGGCGCCTGCATCATCGCCCTGGGCCACCAGGCCAGCGGCCTGATGGGCAACGACGACCATCTGGTGCAACAGATCCTCGAGGCCGGCGAGGCGGCCAACGACCGCGCCTGGCAGCTCCCCCTGTGGGACGACTATCAGAAGCAGCTCGACTCCAACTTCGCCGACATGGCCAACATCGGCGGCCGCCCCGCCGGCACCATCACCGCCGCCTGCTTCCTGTCCCGCTTCGCCCGCAAATTCAAGTGGGCGCATCTCGACATCGCCGGCACCGCCTGGGTCTCCGGCAACGACAAGGGGGCCACCGGCCGGCCGGTACCCTTGTTGATGCAATTTCTCATGAAGCGTTGCAAAGTCG
>CAZVIG010000398.1:0-2606 GCA_964627395.1 uncultured Sedimenticola sp. | reverse complement strand
GACAAGCACTGCATCGGCGGCATTCCCGGCAACCGCACCAGCATGCTGGTGGTGCCCATCGTCGCGGCGCACGGCATGCTGATCCCCAAGACCTCCTCGCGTGCCATCACCTCGCCCGCCGGCACCGCCGACACCATGGAGCTGCTGGCGCAGGTGGAGCTGAGCCCGAAGCGGCTGCGCGAGATCGTGCGCCACCAGCGCGGCTGCCTGGCCTGGGGCGGCACCGCCCGGCTGGCTCCGGTGGACGACATCCTGATCTCGGTGGAGCGCCCCCTGGCGATGGACTCGCGCGGCCAGATGGTGGCCTCCATCCTGTCCAAGAAGCTGGCCGCCGGCTCCACCCATCTGCTGCTGGACATCCCCATGGGGCCCACCGCCAAGGTGCGCAACATGCGCGACGCGGTGGCGCTGCGCAAGCTGTTCGAGTTCGTCGGCGACCGCCTCGGCCTGCACGTGGAGGTGATCATCACCGACGGCAGTCAGCCCATCGGCCGCGGGGTCGGCCCCTGGTTCGAGGCGCGCGACGTGATGCAGGTGTTGCGCAACGACCCAGAGGCGCCCCAGGACCTGCGCCAGAAGGCGCTGCGTCTGGCGGGACGGGTGATCGAGTTCGACCCCGACGTGCGCGGCGGCCAGGGTTATGCGCTGGCGCGCGACATCCTCGACTCGGGGCGCGCCCTGGCGCGCATGGAGGCGATCATCCAGGCCCAGGGACCGGCCACCGTGGAGGTGGGGCCGGGACGGCTGCGGCGCCAGGTGAAGGCGCCGCGCGCCGGTTATGTGACCGCGATCGACAACCTGCGCATCGCCCAGGTGGCGCGCCTGGCGGGCGCCCCCATGGACAAGGGCGCGGGGGTGGACCTGCACCGCAAGCTGGGCGAACGGGTGGGCAAGGGCGAGCCGCTGTACACCATCTATGCCGACTTCCCCGCCGATTTCCGCTTCGCCACCGCATTGGCGGAACGGGATTCCGGCTATACCATCGACGGTCGCCCGCCCACCCGGATGGATCAACTGGTGTACGCATGATGCTGATCGGTTTCGAGGAATATCGCAAACAGGCACGCGCCCTGGCGGCGGAGGCGGGGATGGTCCACGCCGACGCCGAGATCCACCATTTTCCCGACGAGGAGAGCCTGGTGCGGCTGCCGCCGGAGCTGCCGCCGCGGGTGGCGCTGTGCCGCAGCCTGGACAGACCCAACACCAAGCTGATCGAACTGGTGCTGGCGGCCGCCGAGGCGCGCGAGCTGGGCGCCCGCCATCTCACCCTGGTGGCCCCCTATCTGTGCTATATGCGCCAGGACCGCGCTTTCCGCAGCGGCGAGGCGGTCAGCCAGAAGGTGATCGGGCGGCTGCTCGCCGAATACTTCGACGCGGTGATCACGGTGGACCCCCATCTGCACCGGGTGCATCGCCTGGAGGATGCGGTGCCGGCGCGGCGCGCGCTGGCGCTCACCGCCATGGGACCGATCGCGGAATTCCTGTCGCGCCACGTGCGGCACGCCCTGCTGGTGGGGCCGGACGCGGAGTCGGAGCAATGGGTCGCCGAGGTGGCGCGTCGCGCCGGTATGGACCATGTGGTGGGCCACAAGGTGCGCCACGGCGACCGCGAGGTGGAGATCCATCTCGACGGCGACTTCGACGGGCGCGAGGTGGTGCTGATCGACGACGTGGCCAGCACCGGCCGCACCCTGGAGGTGGCGGCCAACATCGCCCTGGCCGGCGGGGCGCGCTCGGTGTCGGTGATGGTCACCCACGCTCTGTTCGTGGAGAACGCGGTGGAACGGCTGCTCGAGGCCGGGGTGAGCCATATCTGGAGCACCGACAGCATCCCGCACGAGACCAACGCCATCCCGCTGGCGCCGCTGCTGGCGTCGGCCCTGGAGGAAACCGAGGAGGACGACCATGCCGCTGCTGAAGATCGCAACCAACCGTGACCTGGACGAGGCCGCCGCGGCCCATCTGGCGCGCGACGCCTCGCGCGCGGTGGCGGAGATGCTGGGCAAGCCGGAGCGCTATGTGATGGTGGACGTCGCCGGCGGCCGGGTGATGACCTTCGCCGGCACCGACGAGCCCCTGGCCTATCTGGAACTCAAGAGCATCGGCCTGCCCGCGGAGCGCACCGCCGAATTCTCCGCCGCCCTGTGCGAGATGATCTGCACCCGCCTGCGGGTGCCCAAGGATCGCATCTACATCGAGTTCGCCGACGCCGAGCGGCACATGTGGGGCTGGAACGGCGGGACCTTCTGAGCGTTTAGATCCCATCGACGCCGCCGGGCGCTGCGGCAGGGACGATCTACGTTCGCCTTCCCTGGAAAGCGAGGGACGGTATTGGGCGAATGCCCGGTAGTCATTCGTGGCTGTGGGAGCGGCTTCAGCCGCGACACTCGCTTGTTTCGGCCCCGATGTCGGGGCTGAAGCCCCTCCCACAAAGGCTGCCCGGATTGCTTCGCTCCGGCATCGGCGCCTGCCCGGTAGTCATTCGTGGCTGTGGGAGCGGCTTCAGCCGCGACACCCGCTTGTTTCGGCCCCGATGTCGGGGCTGAGTCTCCTCCCACAAGGGCTGCCCGGATTTCTTCGCTCCGGCATCGGCACCTGCCCGGTGG
>CAZVIG010000397.1:0-2660 GCA_964627395.1 uncultured Sedimenticola sp. | reverse complement strand
GGGCAGGGGGCGTGCTCGTCGCGGACGGCGCCGGGGCGGCATCGGCGGTGGCGGCGTCCAGCGCCGGCAGCAGCACCCGCAGGGTCTTCTTCTGCGGCGGATAACAGATACCCCGCTCGGCGCAGCCCTGATAGTCCACCAGCACCTCGATCTCGGTCTCGGCAGGGTTCTCCCGCAGCAGTGGGATCTCCAGGGTCACCGCCTTGTGGTAGACCAGCACGTCGCCGATGGTGCCGTCGGGCTTGATGGAGTCCTTCTTGACGTCCGCCGGCGGCAGTTTGAACTTGCCCAGGCGCACGCCCTCGCCGCCGACCCGCACCTTCAGCTTGTCCTGGTAGAGATAGGTGCCGTCTGCGATCTCCCAGTGGACCTTCAGGGTCCGGCCGTCGGGGCTCTCGGCGGATACCTGGTAGGCCTTGTCCGGGGGCAGGATGTCGTCCTCCAGTGCGCCCAGGCCCAGGTCGTCGCCCAGCGCGGCGAGCTGGTCCAGGGCGTTGCCCGAGGGTTCAGCGGAGGCCGACACGGGTGCCGCCGCTTGCGCCGCGGCGAGAGCGGCGGGCACCGTCAGGCGCACCGTCTTCTTCTGCGGCGGATAGCAGATGCCGCGGTCGGCGCAGCCCTGGTAACGCAGCTCCAGAGCCAGTTCGCGGATGCCCGCGGGCAGCGATTCCAGGGGCACCTCCACCCGGGCCTTGTGGTAGTAGACCTCCACCTGGCCGAAGATCGGATCCTTTTTCGTCTTGGAAGGCGAGTAGTGCGGCTCGCCCAGCTCGACCCCTTCGTCCAGGGCGCGCACGCGCAGCTTGTCGCGATAAAGGTAGTAGCCGTCCTCGATACGCCAGTCGAAGCGCAGGGTCCGGTCAGCGGCGTCCAGCGCGGGCTCCACCTTGAAGGCCTGCTCGGGGCGCAGGAACTCCTCCTCGGCGTGCAGCAGGGGCGCGGCCAGCGCCAGCAGCAGGGCGAACCAGGCAGTCAGTCTTTTGTGCATGTGTCGATCCACTCCAGGTAGTCGGATGCGCCGGTCGCCACCGGCAGGGCCAGGATCTCCGGCAGCCGGTAAGGGTGGCGCGCCTCGAGGAAGGCCTCCAGCTCGGGGTAGCGCCGGGCGGTGGTCTTGATCACCAACTGGTGCTCGCTGCCGCGCTCGATGCGGCCCTCCCACGGGTATATGGACGTCATGGCGCCGTGGATATTCACGCAGGCCGCCAGTTTATTCTCGACCAGTTCGCTGGCCATTCGTTCCGCGCTTGCGGCATCGGGGAAGGTGGTGAGTACGACCAGGTAATCGCCGGACATTGAATTCTCGTTGTCGTGGCCCCATGTGAGCGGCACATTCTCTATGATATCGGGCAGGTTTTCACGCGAAGCCTGCCTTCGCCCGGAGTCCCCATGTCCAATCCCCTGCTGCCCTTCCTCGCGATCTTCGTGATCGCACCCCTGGTGGAGCTGTATGTGCTGATCGAGGTGGGTGCGCGCATCGGCGCCCTGAGCACCATCGCGCTGTCGGTATTCACCGCCATCCTGGGCGGCTGGCTGGTGCGCCTGCAGGGCTTTGCGGTGCTCTACCGGGTGCAGGCGGCGCTGGCGCGCCAGGAGGTGCCGGCGCTGGAGCTGCTGGAAGGCGCGATGCTGCTGCTCGCCGGCCTGGCGCTGCTGCTGCCCGGCTTCATCACCGACGCGGTGGGCTTTCTGCTGTTGGTGCCCTCGCTGCGCCGCGCGGTGATCCTCTGGTATCTGCGCCGTCGCGGCATCCTGCGCCCGGGCGCGCGACCGCCGCGCTCCGGGCCGCCCGGCGGCTATATCGAGGGCGATTTCCGGCGCGAGGATTGAACTCGGGCGCGGTGCGCCTCAGAATCGCGGGCGCCGCCAACAACGAGGAGTCGTCATGCCGCCCCTGATCAAGCCCTTCACCGGCCTGCGCCCGGTGCGCGGCCGCGAGGCCGATGTGGTCGCCCCCCCCTATGACGTGATGAACCGCGCCGAGGCCAAGGCGATGGCCGCCGGTCGGCCCTGGAGCTTCCTGCACATCTCGCGTCCGGAGATCGACCTGCCGGACGAGACCGATCCCTACGATCCCGCCGTTTACGCCAAGGGGCGGGAGAACCTGGATCGCATGATCGCCGAGGGGGTGCTGGCGCGCGATCCGCGCCCCGCCTACTACGCCTACCGCCTGACCATGGGCGATCACGTGCAGACCGGCATCGTGGCCGCCGCCTCGGTGGCCGCCTACGACGCCGACCGCATCAAGAAACACGAGTTCACCCGGCCGGTGAAGGAGGACGACCGGGTGCGTCAGATCGACGCCCTGAACGCCCAGACCGGGCCGGTGTTCCTGGTGTATCGCGCCGACCCGGCGGTGGACCGGCTGCTCGCCGAGGCGACCGCCACCCCGCCGGACATGGACGTGACCGCCGCCGACGGGGTGCGCCACGAGCTGTGGGTGATCGACGACCCGGAGCGGGTGGACGCCCTGACCCGCGCCTTCGACGCCATGGACGCCCTCTATGTCGCCGACGGCCATCATCGCTCCGCGGCCGCCTCGCGGGTCGCGGCGGCGCGCCGCCAGGCCAATCCCCATCCCACCGGGGTGGAGAGCTACGAGTTCTTCCTGAGCGTGATCTTTCCGCACGACCAGATGCAGATCCTCGACTACAACCGGG
>CAZVIG010000396.1:0-2665 GCA_964627395.1 uncultured Sedimenticola sp. | reverse complement strand
ATCAAGCGCGCCTACCGCAAGCTGGCGCGCAAGTATCATCCCGACGTGAGCAAGGAGCCGGACGCCGAGCAGCGCTTCAAGGAGATCGGCGAGGCCTACGAGGTGCTCAAGGACCCGGAGAAGCGCGCCGCTTACGACCAGCTCGGGGCCAACTGGCAGCAGGGGCAGGACTTCCGCCCGCCGCCGGACTGGGACCAGGGCTTCGAGTTCCATGGCGGCGGCTACACCGGCGCCGATGCGGAGCAGTTCAGCGACTTCTTCGAGAGCCTGTTCGGGCGCGCGCGCGGCGGCCGTCGCTACACCTATACCACCGGCGGCGCCGGCGGCTTCGACATGCGCGGCGAGGACACCTACGCCAAGGTGCTGATCGACATCGAGGACGCCTACAACGGCGCCACCCGTACCCTGACCCTCAAGCATACCGAGCTGGGGCCGGACGGCCGTCCGCAGCTCAAGGAGCGCACCCTGAACGTGCGCATCCCCAAGGGGGTGCGCCAGGGTCAGCACATCCGCCTGGCGAAGCAGGGCAGCCCGGGCATCGGCAAGGGCGAGCCGGGCGATCTCTATCTGGAGGTGGAGTTCCGCCCGCATCCCTTCTATCGTGTCGAGGGCAAGGACCTCTATCTGGACCTGCCGGTGGCGCCCTGGGAGGCGGCCCTGGGGGCCAAGGTCAAGGTGCCCACCCCGGCCGGCAGCGTGGATCTGAAGATCCCGCCCGGCTCGGCCGGGGGACGCAAGCTGCGCCTGCGCGGCAAGGGCATCCCGGCGAAGCAGCCGGGGGACTTCTACGTGGTGCTGCAGATCGCGCTGCCGCCGGCCGACAGCGACGACGCGAAGGCGGCCTACGAGGCATTCAGCAAGGCCTTCCCGGGGTTCAACCCGCGGTCGCGCCTGGGGGTTTGAGAGATGAAGCAGATACTTTCCCTGCTCGACGGCGACGTCCTCGAGGACGAGGTGGAACTGAGCCTGGGCGAGCTGAGCAGCGCCTGCCGGCTGCCCGCCGAGGTGCTGCTGGAGATGGTCGAATACGGGCTGATCGAGCCCCAGGGGCGTGATCCGGCGCGCTGGCGCTTCACCGGGGCCAGCGTGCAGCGGGTGCGCTGCGCCCAGCGGCTGCGGCGCGACCTGGGGGTGAACCTCTCGGGCGCCGCCCTGGCCCTGGATCTGCTCGACGAGATCGAGCGCCTGCGCGCCCGCCTGCGGCGCCTGGGGGTGGAGTGACGCCGTTGCCGCCCGGTACCGGCATCGACCGCCTGGTCTGGGAGGAGCACGCCTGGCGCAACCGCCTGCAGTCGTTGTTCCTGCTGGCGGTAATGGGCGGCTTCCTGGCGCTGCTGGGCTGGCTGCTGTGGGGCCCGGACGGCGTCTGGATGATGCTGTTCACCGGGGCCCTGGGGATCGCTATCGGGCCCAGCGTGTCGCCGCAACTGGTGATGCGCCTCTACGGCGCGCGCCGCCTGTCGCCGGCGGAGGCGCCGGAGCTGTTCGAGGTGGTGGCCGATCTCGCCCGGCGTGCGGAGCTGCCGCGCCCGCCCGATCTCTATTGGGTGCCCAGCAAGATGCTCAACGCCTTCGCCGTGGGCACGCCGGAGCAGGCGGCGGTGGCGGTCACCGACGGCCTGCTGCGCCAGCTCAATCTGCGCGAGCTGACCGGGGTGCTGGCGCACGAGATCAGCCATGTGCGCAACCGCGACCTGTGGGTGATGAGCCTCGCCGACCTGTTCAGCCGTGCCACCAGCACCCTGTCTCTGTTCGGCCAGTTCCTGCTGATCGTCAACCTGCCGCTGATGATGTGGTACGGCGCGGCGATCAACTGGTTCGCCATCCTGCTGCTGGTGTTCGCGCCCACCCTGAGCGCCCTGGCGCAGCTCGCCCTGTCGCGCACCCGCGAGTTCGACGCCGACCTCAACGCCGCCCGCCTCACCGGCGACCCGGACGGCCTCGCTTCGGCGCTTGCGAAGATCGAGCGTGCCCAGGGAAGCTGGATGGAGCGGGTTTTCCTGCCGGGACGCCGGGTGCCCGATCCCTCGCTGTTGCGCACCCACCCCGACACCGCCGAGCGCATCCGGCGCCTGATGGAGCTGAAGGCCAGCCTCGGCCCCTCGCACGCCCCCTATTCCGAGCGCCCGGTCCATCTGAAGGGGCTGGGAGGGCCGGTGCAACGCCCCCCGAGCTGGCACATCAGCGGTCTTTGGCACTGACCTTTCCTCGTTAGCTTTTGGCTATCGATTGAATTTATACATTCAATTTCCATAATTGATAGCCAATCACAATAATACTCCTGCATTCGATAGCAACTCACGAATACAGGAGATCCAAACCATGCAAAACCGCGAAGGACAGAAAGTGCCCAGCGTCGTGTTCCGTACCCGCGAGAACGGCGACTGGAAGGACATCCACAGCGACGACATCTTCAAGGGCCGCACCGTGGTGCTGTTCGCCCTGCCGGGGGCCTTCACCCCGACCTGCTCGTCCACCCATCTGCCCCGCTACAGCGAGCTGGCGCCGGTATTCCACGAGAACGGGGTGGACGAGATCGTATGTCTCTCGGTCAACGACGCCTTCGTCATGGATGCCTGGAAGGAGGACCAGGAGGCGGAGAACATCACTCTGATCCCCGACGGCAACGGCGAGTTCACCGAGGGCATGGGGATGCTGGTGGACA
>CAZVIG010000395.1:0-2670 GCA_964627395.1 uncultured Sedimenticola sp. | reverse complement strand
GCGCCCAGGTTGCGCTGAATCTCCTGGCCATAGGCGGCGAGCAGCGGCGCCAGGGCCTTATCGTCGCGGGTGGTGAGAAAGCGCCACTGCCCGGGCCCCACGGTACACAATTCGCCCTTGTTCCCCATGTCACGCATGTTCGCGGCATAGAGCCGCAGCGCCTCGGGGGTGTCGCGCTCGGGATCGAAGCTCAGGCTCACCAGGCGCAGGTTGCGCGCCAGCGTCGGGTCCTGCGCCATTTTCGCCTTGAGCTGGTGGAAGACGAACATCGACAGGGGACAGCCGTTGACGTCGTCGCAGTGGCTGTAGAAGAAGGCCAGCAGGGCGTAGCGGTCGCCCAGCGCCTGGTGCAGCGACAGGGACTCGCCGCTGGTGGCATCGATCACCTGGCCGTCGCCGGCGGGCTTGATCGGCGGCAGACGGTAGCTCCCCGCTACTGGCACCCGGTAGGGCAGATCGGCATAGCCCGGCGCCAGGGGCTCCAGCCCGGCCACCGGCAGGGCCGCCAGGACCGCCACCAGTATCAGAACCACTCGCATTGCCGCCTCCCGGGAAGCACCCGCCCCGCCGGATGGGCGGGGCGGTCAGGGCTCACTCGCCGAGCGAGGCCAGCTTGCTGCCGGCCGCCGCCCAGGGCGGGGTCATGGCGTAGAGGGAGTAGGCACCGAAGCGCATCTGGTGCGGTCGCCCCAGCCTGGCGGCGGTGAAGTCGATGGCGAACTTCGGCTTCAGCTCCTTGCCGTCCCACTCGAAGGCCTTGAAGAACTGCTCGTTGTCCTCGCCCTTCTTGTCCCAGTTGGCCAGCAGCGAGGAGGTGTAGTAGATCCGCTTGCCGTCCCAGCTCTCGGAGGCCATGTTCACCTGGCGGCCGATGGGGCGTTCGTAGATCTGCTTGGGATGCATGGGATCAGACAGGTCGAACAGCCGGGTTTTGCCGTCCATGAAGGTGTTGACCCAGAGCACCGAGTCGTCCGAGGCGATGGAGATGTCCACCGGCAGCGGCACCTTGGACGGATCGCCGATGTCGGCCACCGCCTTGGCCTGCCATTCGCCCTGATCGTCCTCGTAGATCAGCCAGATCTTGGAGGTGAGCGCCGTGGTGGTCACGCACCAGTTGTGGTTGGGCTGCCAGGCGCAGCGGATCTCCAGCGGCGCGCCGGGGACGTCCAGCACCTTCTTGGGCTTGCGCGCGTGCAGATCCCAGACCACTACGGTGTTGCCGAAGCGCTTCATCGCCTCCTTGTCCTTGAGCATCTTGCCGAAGTCCATCATGTAGTTGGACCAGCCGGTGAAAGACGAGGTGATCATCACGTTGCGCCGCGGCAGCACCCGCACGTCGTAGCCGTAACCGTCGGCGTACTTGCCGCTCTTGGCCGCGCCCCGCAGGTCCTCGTCGGTGGGCATCCAGTGGGTGGCGAGATACTTGCCGTCGTTGCTGTACTCCACCAGTGCGGTCCGCCCGCCGTGATCGCGGTTGTTGGACAGGCCGGTGATCATCATGCGCCCCGGTAAAGCATAGGTGGTGTGGGGCCCCACCACGCCGCCGCTTCGGGCCACGAAGTCGTCGATCACCCGCACCAGCTTGGGCCTGGCCGGATCGCTGTGGACATCGAAGACGAAGATCTTGCTGGTGTCCAGACCGCCGGCCCAGAGGTAGCGCCGGTCGTCGGTGAAGCCGGAGTGGTGTGCCTCGTTGCGCCCACCTACCGACAGGGTATGCACCACCTTGCCGTAGTTGGGGGACTTGGGGTTGACGTCGATGGTGACCAGCTTGTCCTGGCCGTCGCCCAGCCCCTCGACGCCCAGGGTCCAGACATAAACGAAATCTTCCTGGCCCACGATCTTGGCCATGTAGGGGGACTGGCAGGTCTCGTCGGCCAGTGCAGTAGTGGTGCCAAGACCGCCGCCGGTCGCCAGGGCGAACCCCAGCACACCCGACAGCAGCCTGCGGGATAACCTGTTCATGTCGCATCTCCTCTCGATCGGTCGCTTTGGTGGAAGGCCAGCTTGTGTTATTGATGACTTGGCCTATCCTGAGAGTAGAATGAATGTTCATTTTGTCAAGCAGGGACAGACCGATATGGTGACAGGGAGCCTGCCATGCCCTATCTGACCCGGGAGCAACCCGCCGACGAGTCGATCGCCTGCCGCATCCTGACCGCGGCACTGAAGCTGTTCGTACAAGACGGTTATCACAGGGTGTCGGTGCACGACATCCAGAAAGAGGCCGCAGTGAGCATCGGCTCCATCTACAATCACTATGGCGGCAAGGAGGGGGTGGCCCGGGGGCTGTACCGGCACCTGCTGCAGGAACTGGAGGGGGTGATCGAGCAGGCCACCCGGGAGACGGACTCGCCCGCCGATCAGTGCGAGCTGCTGATCCGTCGTTTCTTCGAGTTCACCGAGACCCGGCGCGACATCATGGCCTTCGTGTTCGCCACCCGGCACCGCGAGTTTCTGCCGGAGGAGCCGCCGATCTGCAACGCCGCGCCCTTCATGCGTCTGCGCGACATCGTGGGCCAGGCCATGCAGCGCGGCGAGTTCCGCCGGATGGACCCCTGGGTGGCCGCGGCCACCGTGTTCGGCGGGGCCATCCGGCTGATCCAACTGCGCCTGGACGGCCTGATCGAAACGCCCCTGCCAGAGCTGGCGGACGCGCTGATCGCCACC
>CAZVIG010000394.1:0-2671 GCA_964627395.1 uncultured Sedimenticola sp. | reverse complement strand
GCGCCCGCGCCCGTGCCCTGGAGGTCCTCCAGCGCCTGCGCGACGGCGCCGATTTCGCCCAGACCGCGCTGGCCGTGTCCGACGGACCCGAGGCCCTTGCCGGCGGCGACATGGGCTGGCGCAAGCCGGGCCAGCTCCCCGAGGCCATCGCCGAGGCGGTGGCGAAGCTCCAGCCGGGCGAGATCAGCGAGCCCGTCCAGACCACCGCCGGCTGGCACATCGTCCGGCTGCTGGAGATCCGCAACGACCGCCGCCCGAAGATCGTGCCGCAGACCCTGGCGCGGCACATCCTCATCCGCCCCAACGCCCTGCTCTCCGACGAGGCGGCGCGCCAGAAGCTGGCGGAGATCCGCCGGCGCATCGTCGCCGGGGAGGACTTCGCCCTGCTGGCGCGCAACTTCTCCGACGACAAGGCCAGCGCCGCGGAGGGTGGCAGTCTCGGCTGGACCACGCCGGGCTCGCTGGTGCCCGAGTTCCAGCAGCAGATGGATGCCCTGCGGCCGGGCGAGATCAGCGAACCCTTCAAGACGCGCTTCGGCTGGCACATCGTGCAGGTGATGAGCCGCCGCCAGAAGGACATCAGCGCCGAGCTGGCGCGCAGCGAGGCCCGCGAGCAGATCCGCAAGCGCAAGACGGAAGAAGCCATCGCCAACTGGCTGCGCCGCCTGCGCGACGAGGCCTGGGTCGAGGTCCGCCTGGAGCAGTGAACCCCCGCGTCACAGGCGCCGGTACCCCGCCAGCGCCCGCGCTGGTCCTCACCCCCGGCGAGCCGGCCGGGATCGGCCCGGATCTGTGCGTGCAGTTGCTCCGGGAGCCCGCCCGCCTGCCGGCGCCCCTGGTGGTGGTCGCCGATCCCGCGTTGCTCGCCGCGCGCGCACGCGAGCTGGGCCTGGCGTCCGTTTCCCTGCCGGTGGCGAAAACCGCCGAGGCGCTGCCGGCCCTGCTCGCCGAGCATCCCGTCGCCTGTCTCGCCGTGCCCCTGCGCGCCCCGGCGCGCCCCGGCGTACTCAGCGCCGAGAACGCCCCCTACGTCCTCGAGACCCTCGACCAGGCCATCGCCCTGTGCCGGGCGGGGATCACCCGCGCGCTGGTCACGGGACCGGTCCACAAGGGGATCATCAACGCCGCCTGCATCCCCTTCACCGGCCACACGGAATACCTGGCGGCGCGCACCGGCACCGCGCAGGTGGTAATGATGCTCGCCAACGCGCGCCTGCGCGTGGCGCTGGCCACCACCCACCTGCCCCTGGCCGAGGTGGCCGCGGCCATCGAGCCGGCGCGCCTCGCCACCACCCTGCGCATCCTGCACCGCGCCCTGCACGCGCAGTTCGGCCTCGCCGCGCCGCGCATCCGGGTGCTGGGGCTCAATCCCCATGCCGGCGAGGACGGCCACCTCGGGCGCGAGGAGATCGAGATCATCGCGCCGGTGCTGGAGGCCCTGCGCGCCGAGGGCCTGATCCTGGAGGGCCCGCTGCCCGCCGACACCGCCTTCAATGCCGCCGAGATGGACCGCTACGACTGCATCCTCGCCATGTACCACGATCAGGGCCTGCCGGTGCTCAAGCACCTGGGCTTCGGCGAGACGGTCAACATCACCCTCGGCCTGCCCTTCGTGCGCACCTCGGTGGACCACGGCACCGCGCTGGAACTGGCCGGGCAAGGCGCCGCCGAAGCCGGTTCCCTGTACTGCGCCCTGCGCCAGGCGGCGGCCATGAGCGGGATCCCCGCGTGAACGGTTCGCGCCGCCACCGGCCCCGCAAGCGCTTCGGGCAGCACTTCCTCCACGATCCCTGCTACGTGGAGCGCATCGTCGAGGCCATCGCCCCGGCGGAGGACGACGCCCTGGTGGAGATCGGCCCCGGCGAGGGGGCCCTGACCCTGCCCCTGCTCGACCGCGTGGCGGAACTCCACGCCGTGGAGCTGGATCGCGACCTCATCGCACCCCTGCAGGCGGCCGCCGCCGGCCGCGGCGGCAGGCTGACGGTCCACCAGGCCGACGCCCTGCGCTTCGATTTCTGTGCCCAACTGGCCACCGACGGGCGCCCCCTGCGGGTGGTGGGCAACCTGCCCTACAACATCTCCACGCCCCTGCTGTTCCATCTCATGACACAACGCCACTGCATCCGCGACATGCACTTCATGCTGCAAAAGGAGGTGGTGGATCGCATCACCGCCCGACCCGGGGAGGCCGGCTACGGGCGCCTGGGTGTGATGCTGGCCTTCTACTGCCGCAGCGAGGCGCTGTTCACCGTGCCGCCGGGGGCCTTCCGCCCGCCACCGCGGGTGGACTCGGCGGTGGTGCGCCTGATCCCCCATGCCGCGCCGCCGGTGGCGGCCGACGAGGCGGCGCTGGCGCAGGTAGTCGCCCGGGCCTTCGCCCAGCGGCGCAAGACCCTGCGCAACAGCCTGCGCGCCCTGCTCGACGCCCATCTCATCGCCGCCTGCGGCATCGATCCCGGCCAGCGCCCCGAGACCCTGACGTTGGCGGAATTCGCCGCCCTGGCGGAGCAGCTGCGCGGCGCGGGGCCCGAGGGACAGCGCTAAACATGTGTTTCGAATTCCACCACGCTTAACGGACGTCAATCTCTCGTCGGAGAGATCCCATTACGCCCGGTTGATTGGATATTCGGAACACACATCTGACCTCCACCCCCACGGCGGACCCGGGATC
>CAZVIG010000393.1:0-2688 GCA_964627395.1 uncultured Sedimenticola sp. | reverse complement strand
CCAGGGCCGCCTTCAAGCGCAACACCAGCGTGTCCAGGGCGTCGGCGCTGAGCGGGTCCAGGCCGGAGGTGGGTTCGTCGAGGAACAGCAGTTCCGGGTCCAGGGCGATGGCGCGCGCCAGAGCGGCGCGCTTGCGCATGCCGCCGCTGAGCTGGCCCGGCCGCAGCAGGCCGTCCTCGGGCCGCAGCCCCGCCAGGCGCAGCTTGATGGCGGCGATCTCCTCGATCAGCGGCGGCGGCAGCGCGGTGTGTTCGCGCAGCGGCACCGCGATGTTCTCCAGCACCGTGAGGCCGCCGAACAGGGCGCCGTTCTGGAACAGCACCCCATAGCGCCGGCGCAGGGCGAGGCGTTCGTCGGGGCCCAGGTCGGCGACCTCCTGGCCGAACAGGCGCAGGCGGCCGGCGGTGGGCTCCAGCAGCAGGGTCATCTCGCGCAGCAGGGTGGACTTGCCCGATCCCGAGCCCCCGACGATGGCGAGCACCTCGCCGCGCCGGATCTCGAAGTCCAGGTCGCGATGCACCAGCTTGTCGCCGAAGCGCATGGTGAGTCCGCGGGCCTCCACCACCGGCGTGTCGGGCATGGTCATATCTCCAGGTAGCTGAAGGCGATGGAGAACAGGGCGTCGATCACGATCACCGCCAGAATCGACTGCACCACCGCCATGGTGGTGCGCCGGCCGACGCTCTCGGCGCTGCCGCTGACACGGAATCCCTGATGGCAGCCGATCAGCGCGATCACCGCGGCGAACACCGGCGTCTTGCCCAGGCCCACCAGATAGGAGCGCACCGAGACGGCGTCCTGCAGCCGGTCCAGGAAGGTGGTGTAGGACAGCCCGAGCTGCACCTTGGCCATCACCATGCCGCCCAGCACGCCCATCAGGTCGGCATACACGGTGAGCAGCGGCAGGGCGAGCAGCAGGGCGGCGATCTTGGGCAGCACCAGCAGCTCCAGGGGGTCGATCCCCAGGCTGCGCAGGGCGTCCACCTCCTCGGTCACCTGCATGGTGCCGATCTGGGCGGTGTAGGCGGAGCCGGTGCGTCCCGCCACGATGATGGCGGTCATGATGGGCGCCAGCTCGCGCAGCATGGACAGCCCCACCAGGTCGGCGACGAAGATGCTGGCGCCGTACAGGCGAAGCTGGATGCCGCCCTGGTAAGTGATGACGATGCCCAGCAGAAAGGCGAGCAGGCCGACGATGGGCAGGGCCTTGTGCCCCGCTTCGCCCAGGGCGTGCAGGGTGGCGCGCCAGCGGATGCGCCCCGGATGGCGCAACAGACGCAGCGCCGCGAGCGCGCTGCGGCCGATGAAGTCCAGCAGTCCCATGGCGTTGCCCAGGCTGGCGACCGCCTGGCGCCCCAGGGATTCGAGCGCGCCTGGGATCTTGGGGTGGGGCAGCTCGGCCGCGTCGGTGCCGTGCTCGGCGGCGATGGCGAGCAGGTCCGCCGCCTCTGCGGGCACCGCGGCCAGGCGCACCGGGTGGCCCTCGGCCTCCAGGCGGCGGCGCAGCCGCTCCAGCACCCAGGCGCCGGCGGTGTCCAGGCGCTGCAGTTCGCCGAGATCGATCACCAGGGGGCCGGTGGGCCAGCGCATCCGTTCCAGGTGCCGGGGCAGGGCGCCCAGGCCCCGCGCGGTCCAGTGGCCGCTGCAGCGCAGGCGGTCGCCCTCCAGGGTGCAGCCGGCGGGTGGGGCGGCGGGATCGTTCATGGGGGCACTGTCCCGCTTTTGCGGCGACGAGGCAAGGGAGGTTCGCTAGCCGGCCTCGGGGATCATGGGCACGAAGGCCACCGGCAGCACCGGTTGTGCATGGGGCTCGCCCGCCTCGTCGCGGGTGATGCGCAGCAGTTCCTGGCGGCCGCCGGGCGGGCCCACCGGGATCACCAGATGGGCGCCGGTACGGAGCTGCTCCAGCAGCGCCGGCGGCACCTCGGGCGCGGCGGCGGTGACCACGATGCCGTCATAGGGCGCATGCTCCGGCCAGCCGGCGAAGCCGTCGCCGATGCGGGTGCGGATGTTGTCGTAGCCCAGCTCGTCGAACAGGCGCAGCGCCCCGGCGGTGAGTTCCGGCACCCGCTCCACGCTGAACACCTGGTCCACCAGACGCGACAGGATGGCGTCCTGGTAGCCGGAGCCGGTGCCGATCACCAGCATCCGGTCGTCCGGCTGCGGGTCCAGGAGGTGGGTCATCAGGGCCACGATGAAGGGCTGGGAGATGGTCTGCCCCTGACCGATGGGCAGGGGCGCATTGTCCCAGGCGCGCTCGCGCAGCGCCGGCGGCACGAAGGCGTCGCGCGGGACCTCGGCCATCGCCTCCATCACCCGCGGGTCCAGCGCCTCGATCCCGGTGAGCGGCGCGGTCAGCCGGGTTTCGCGTGCGATGTCGGCGAGCATGCGCTGCACACCGGCCGCACGCCGTTCGCCGTCCATCAGGTGCCCTGCTCCCAGGAGGCGAGATAGGCCGCCTGTTCCTCGGTGAGTTCGTCGATCTCCAGCCCCATCGCCGCCAGCTTGCGCTGCGCCACCTCGCGGTCCAGCTCGGCGGGCACCGGATGCACGCCCGCCGGCAGGGCGCCGGGATGGGTGGCCAGGTGGCGCACCGCCAGCAACTGGTTGGCGAAGCTCATGTCCATCACCGCCGAGGGATGGCCCTCGGCCGCCGCCAGGTTGACCAGCCGGCCCTCGGCCAGCAGA
>CAZVIG010000392.1:0-2701 GCA_964627395.1 uncultured Sedimenticola sp. | reverse complement strand
AGACCCGGTTGGCGCACATCATACCTTCCGACATCACCCGGCTGGAGCTCGCCGGCGCCCACGGCCCCGAGCTGGATACCCTGCGCCTGCTCAAATCGGCGCTTCCCGACGACTACACGGTATTTCACGGGGTGCACTGGATGCGGGGTTACGAGAAATGGAGCCACTTCGGCGAGATCGATTTCGTCATCCTGAACCGCTCCGGTGATCTGCTGTTCATCGAACAAAAGAACGGCGTGCTGGAAGAGACCGACGGCGGTCTGGTCAAGCGCTACCGCAACGGCGAAAAGAATGTGGTGGATCAGATCCACCGCTCCATGGGCAAGGTGCGGGAGACCTTCCAGCAGGTGCACGGCAAGAAGATCCGCCTCGCGGTGGACTGCCTCGTCTACTGCCCGGACTACCGGGTGGTGGAGCTGAATGCGGCGGGGCTGGATGCGCGCCGGATCGTGGACGCCGCCGCCAGGGACGGACTGGCCGCACGCATCGAGTCCCTGCTCGGTCCGGGGACGAGGCAGAATGACGGCCGGTTCGAGACCATCCGCGATTTTTTCTGCCAGACCTACCGGGTGGTGCCGGACATTCACGCCCACGTCAGCGCGCAGCGGCAGAGCTTCGTCAGGCAGGTGGGCTCACTCGCGGCAATACTGACCAATCTGGAGATGCAGCCGTTCCGGCTTCAGGTCAAGGGAACGGCAGGCAGCGGCAAGAGCCTGGTGGCGCGGGACTTCTTCGACCGCTCCGTGGCCGCCGGAAAGAGGGTGCTGCTGACCTGCTACAACCGCCCACTGGCAGAGCGGCTCAAGCGCAGCGTGGGCGATGGCGGGTACGTAAACACCTGGTACGGTTTCTGCCACGCCTTTCTGGAGTCGCGCGGCCGCTCCCTGAATTTCGGGGAGATGAAGAGCGATCCCCGTTTCTGGCAGAAGATCCAGGAGCAGGTGACCGCCGAGCAGATCCCGGAGGAGTGGCTGTTCGACGCCCTGATCGTGGACGAGGGGCAGGATTTCGAGGAGGAGTGGTTCGAGATCCTGCAACTGTTCCTGCGTGACGATGCGGACATCCTCTGGCTGGAGGATCCCGTGCAGAACCTGCAGGGCAGGCCCGAAATGGAGCTGCCCGGTTTCGTCCGCTACCGCGGCCTGACCAACTTCCGCTCGCCCGAGTCGATTGCCCGCTTCATCCGCAACACCCTGCCGTTCGAGTTTGAATCCGGCAACGGCCTTCCCGGTCTGGGCGTGGGGGTGCACGGTTACGACCACGGGAACGAACAGCCCCGCATCGCCGGAAAACTGGTTCAGGAGCTGGTGCGAAGCGGCTTCACCCACGACGACATCGTCATCCTCACCTGCCGCGGTGCCGGCAGCTCCGTGTTCAGCACACTGGAACGGGTCGGCGGCGTGCAACTGCGCCGGTTCACCGGCGAATATGATCGAGACGGCAACCAGCAGTTTACCGATGGCCTGTTGACCTTCGACAGCATCTACCGCTTCAAGGGGCAGGAGGCCCCCGCCGTGATCTTCGTGGACATCGATCCCGACCCGCAACGCATGGAGCAGATGCAGCGGCTGCTGTTCTGCGGCATGACCCGCGCCACCGTGCGGCTGGAGATGGTGGTCCGGGCCGGCAACCCCCTGAACGACCCTTTCCTGAAGGAGGCGAAATGAATCTGGTGGAACGTTACCATGGCGCCATGCTCGGCCTCGCCTGCGGGGACGCGCTGGGCGTTGCGCTGGAATTTCAGTCACCCGGCAGCTTCGAACCCATCACCGACATGATCGGCGGTGGCGTGTTCAACTGCCAGCCCGGCCAGTGGAGCGACGACACCTCCATGGCCCTCTGTCTGGCGGAAAGCCTGATCGAAAGGCAGGGCTTCGACGCGGCGGATCAGATGCGCCGCTACCTGCGCTGGTACCGGGAGGGCCACCTGAGCAGCACCGGGAACTGCTTCGACATCGGCGACACCGTGTCCGCCGCCCTGCAGCGCTTCGAACAGAGCGGCGAACCATTCAGCGGCAGCAGCGAGCCACGAACCGCCGGCAACGGCTCCCTGATGCGCCTCGCCCCCATTCCCCTGGCCTTCGCGCGCGATCCGCGCCGGGCGATGGAGCTGGCCGCCGAGATGTCACGCACCACCCACGCCGCCCCCGAGGCCGTCGACGCCTGCCGCTACTTCACCGGCCTCATCATCGGCGCGCTGCGCGGCGAATCCAGAGAGACACTGCTGCAACCCCGTTATACCCCGGTGGAAGGGATCTGGCAGGAGCGCCCCCTCTCTCCCCGCATCGACGAAGTGGCCCGCGGCTCGTTCAAACAGAAACAGCCTCCCGACATCCGCGGCACCGGCTACGTGGTCCACTCCCTGGAAGCCGCCCTGTGGGCCTTCTGCAACAGCGGCTCCTTCGAAGAAGGCGCCCTGATGGCGGTCAACCTCGGCAACGACGCCGACACCACCGGCGCCATCTACGGACAGCTCGCAGGGGCGTACTACGGGGTGGAAGGGATTCCGGAGCGGTGGCGGGAAAAGCTTTTCCAGCGTGAAATGATAGGGAGAATGGCGGACGGGCTGTTGGGAGTGGCTGGCTCTTAGCCATTCGGCAGGCATTCGATGCGGTTCCCCGTTGCCGGAAAATCGGAGCGGAAACGGGAAGCGATTTGTCATCCATCGGCGCGCTGCCTGATTTGTCGATGTAACGCGAAA
>CAZVIG010000391.1:0-2704 GCA_964627395.1 uncultured Sedimenticola sp. | reverse complement strand
CCTCGCGCTGCGCGGCGCTCAGGCGCTGGAAGCGCTGGAAGTGCTGCAGCACTTCGGGCGTCGGACGGGTTCCTGTCATGACTAAACGCATCCTTGTTCCTCGCACGCGACCCCAAAAGTGTGATGATGTTCACACTCTGTCGGCTTGACGTCAAGCGGGGGGTCCAGCGGGCGAAGGGGATTCCTACCAGTGCGGGGATTCTGACCGCTTGGGCGCGCCAAATCAATCCCCCAGCAGGGCGAGGGTCTCCTGCAGCTCCTGCTGCGCCGCCTCCAGCACCTCGCGGATGGTCTCGGGGCTGGCGCCGGGCATGGCCAGGCGCTGATAGGCGGCGGGGGGCTGGTCCTCCTCCTCGCCGCGTGCGGCCAGGTACTGGTGATGCGCCACCACCAGCAGGTCGCCGTAGTCGCAGCCTTCGGCCTCTTCGCCCTCGGCCTCGCCGAGGGTGCGCACCGCCTTCACCAGCATCGTCGGAAAGTCCCATTTCTCCAGGATGCGCGGGCCGATCTGGCGCCCCAGGTGGGTCACCACCGCGCGCAGGGTGTCGGGCTCGGAAGCCAGTTCGGGAAAGTCGCGCAGATAGCCCAGTACCGCCACCTCGCCGATGTTGTGCACCAGACCGGCGAGCAGGGCGGTGTCCGGGTCCAGGCGGTCGCAGCGCCGGGCCAGCACATGGCAGATCGCCGCCACCTGGCGCGCCTCGTTCCACAGCCGCTTCATCAGCTCCTTGAGGCGGGGCGAGTTGCTGCGGAACAGTTCGCGCAGGGCGAAGGTGATCACCAGGCGGTGGGTGGTGGCCAGGCCGAGCCGGGTGATCGCCTCCGGCAGGGTGGCGAGGGGGGCGGCGCCGCCGTAACGGGCGCTGTTGGCCACCCGGATCAGCTTGGCGGCGATCACCGGATCGTTCTCTATCACCCGCGCCACCCGCTTGGCGTCGGCGAGGTCGTGGTTGACCGCCTGGCCCACCCGGATCGCCACGTCCGGCAGGCTGGGCAGCAGGAGCTGGTTGCCGTTGAGGTCCTCGTAGAGCTGGTAGATGAGCTGGTCGGCCAGCTCGTCGGGGCTGTCGGCGCTCTCCTCCACCACCTCGTAGACCTCAAGGCCGGCGGTGGAGGGCGCCTCGGAGGTGCTGTCGTCCAGGGCCGACTCGGGGATCACCAGGTAGGTCACCGGGGTGCGGGCCACCACCTGATAGTGGGCGGGGCGCAGGCGGGCGATGGGCGACAGCGCCGAGGGCTGATCATGGCGGATGCGCTTTACCGCCCCGTCCTCGGCGCGTAGCTCCACCTCGCCGCGCAGCAGATAGAGCAGGGTGCGCTCCTTCGCTCCCAGGGCCAGCAGGGTGGTGCCGGGGCCGGCGTGCTGGAGCGGGGTGGTCTGGGCCAGGGCCCGCAGCCGTTCCTCGTCCAGGCGGTCGAGGGGGTGCAGGCGCCTCAGCTCCTCCAGGGAGGGGTGTTCGACGGGTTCGACGGTCTGCAGCATGGACAGGCTCCGGTGGGGTTCCTGTCCCGCATGTCGGCCGCTACGGACAAGACTTGAATTCCGGCGGGCATGAAAAAACCCGCCATAGGCGGGTCTTTTTCAGGCGTCGTGCCCGGCGATCAGGGTTGGGATCCCACGATCTGGTGCGAAAGCTCCACCACGCGCATGGCCTTTTCCATGTACTTCTGGCGGTAGTCCTTCAGCAGCCCCTCGTCGCTGGCCCAGTAGTCCTTGCCGGAGATGCCGCCATTGTGCTCGCGCTCGATGAACTTCTTCTGCAGTTCGAGCATCTCGGCGATCAGCTTGTCCTTCTCGGCCTTGAGTGCTTCCACGTCGCTCATTGTGAGTCTCCTGAACGTCGTTACATGCCGTGACCGGGATTGATCACGGATCGCGAATATAACACGCCGCTAATATCGCTGCGAACCTGCCCGAAAGGGATAGTCAGCAGCCGCAGCCGCGGCCCGCCGGGTCGTTGAGCACCAGCGCCCCGGTGAGCTGGCTCACCCGCTCCAGGCCGTGGCGCTCCAGGTAGTCGAGGATGCCCTGGTTGATCTTGGGCAGGATCAGGGGATCGTAGAACAGCGCCGTGCCCACCCCCACCGCGCTGGCGCCGGCGAGCAGGAATTCGATGGCGTCCTCGGCGGAGGCCACCCCGCCCTGGCCGATGATGGGCACCCCGTGCTCGCGCGCCACCTGGTACACCTGGTGGGTCTTGAGCACCGCCACCGGCTTGATCGCCGGACCGGACAGGCCGCCCTGGTTGTTGCCGATGAACGGGGTGCGCGATTCGATGTCGATCGCCATTCCCATCAGGGTGTTGATCACCGCGAAGGCGTCGCTGCCCGCCTCGATGCAGCGGCGTGCGTTCTCCGCGATGTCGGTCTGGTTGGGCGACAGCTTGGTGATCAGCGGTTTGCTCGTCGCCTTGCGGCAGGCCTCCACCACCCGCGCGGACATCGCGGGATCGTTGCCGAAGGCCACCCCGCCCTCTTTGACGTTGGGACAGGAGATGTTGATCTCGATGGCGTCGATGGGCGAGTCGTCGAAGCGCTCGGTGACCGCGATGTATTCCTCGATGGTGGAGCCCGAGACGTTGGCGATGAAGCGGGTCTCGGAGAAGTCCAGGGTCGGCAGGATCTCGTCCACCACCCGGTCCACGCCCGGGTTCTGCAGGCCGATGGCGTTGAGCATGCCGCCGGGCGTGGACCGGGTGGTGGA
>CAZVIG010000390.1:0-2705 GCA_964627395.1 uncultured Sedimenticola sp. | reverse complement strand
CGGGTGATGGAGTCGAGCAGGATCACCACGTCGCGCTTGTGCTCCACCAGGCGCTTGGCCTTCTCGATCACCATCTCGGCCACCTGCACATGGCGCGTGGCCGGCTCGTCGAAGGTGGACGAGATCACCTCGCCGCGCACCGAGCGGGACATCTCGGTCACCTCCTCGGGGCGTTCGTCGATCAGCAGCACGATCAGGTAGCACTCGGGATGGTTGTGCGCGATCGACTGGGCGATGTTCTGAATGAGCATGGTCTTGCCCGCCTTGGGCGGGGCCACGATCAGGCCGCGCTGGCCCTTTCCGATGGGCGCCACCAGCTCGATGGTCCGCGCGGTGATGTCCTCGGTGCTGCCGTTGCCCAGCTCCAGGTTGAACTTCTGGTTGGGGAACAGCGGCGTGAAGTTCTCGAACAGGATCTTGTTCTTGGCGTTCTCGGGCTTGTCGAAGTTGATCTCGTCGACCTTGAGCAGCGCGAAGTAACGCTCGTTGTCCTTGGGCGGCCGGATCTTGCCCGAGATGGTGTCGCCGGTACGCAGGCCGAAGCGGCGGATCTGGCTGGGCGAGACATAGATGTCGTCCGGGCCGGCCAGGTAGGAGGAATCCTCCGAACGCAGAAAGCCGAACCCGTCCTGCAGGATCTCCAGCACGCCGTCGCCGTAGATGTCCTCGCCCTTCTTGGCGTGCGCCTTGAGGATGGCGAAGATCAGGTCCTGCTTGCGCGAGCGACCCATGTTTTCGATTTTCATCGAGCTGGCCAGTGCCTGCAGCTCGGGTACGGGCATCTTCTTGAGTTCGGTGAGGTTCATAGACGGCCTGTGGCGTGTGGTTCGGAAATCAGGGCAGGAAAAGAGCGACCGCCGTCAGCGACGGCTCGAATGCGGAATCGGGGAAACGACCGGAATCGGTAGTTCGCCGAATTCTAGCACGGCCGCGGGGAAGTTCCAGCGTCGGTACGAAAAAACATGCGGCCGGGCGACGGGCGCCCGGCCGAGCGCATTCAGAGATTGCTGTCGATGAAGGCGGTGAGCTGCGACTTGGACACCGCGCCCACCTTGGTGGCCTCCACCTCGCCGTCCTTGAACAGCATCAGGGTGGGGATGCCCCGGATGCCGTAGCGCGGCGGGGTGTTGGGGCTGTCGTCGATGTTCAGCTTGGCGACCTTCACCCGGCCGTCGTACTCCTCGGCGATCTCGTCCAGCACCGGGGCGATCATCTTGCAGGGCCCGCACCAGTCGGCCCAGTAGTCCACCAGCACCGGGATATCGGACTTCAGCACCTCCTGCTCGAAGGTGTCGTCCGTCACATGCACGATCTTGTCACTCACTATGGATACTCCAGAATGCAGAAAATCATCCGGGGGATGGCGCCGGCAGCGCGCCGGATACGGAATTTGCCAGGGAATCGCCCGACTGACGCCAATTTGAACCCGTAAACAGCGGCTTTTCAAGCCCGAAGGCGCGCAATTCCGGTATGCTTCGCGTTCATGAGCGACAGACACCTGACCAAGACCCGTTTCGACAGCTTCCCCTTCTCCGAGTCCATACTCGCGGGCCTGCGCGAGGCCGGCTTCGAATACTGCACCCCCATCCAGGAAGCGACCCTGCCGCTGGCCCTGGAGGGGAAGGACATCGCCGGCCAGGCCCAGACCGGCACCGGCAAGACCGCCGCCTTCCTGCTGGCCATCCTGCATCTGCTGGACCAGGAGCCGGCCGACCCGCGCCGCCGACGCAACCAGCCGCGCGCCCTGGTGGTGGCCCCCACCCGCGAGCTGGCGATCCAGATCCACCGCGACGCCGAGGTGCTGGCCTCGCACACCGGGCACCATGTGCGCGTGGTCTATGGCGGCACAGACTACGAGAAGCAGCGCAAACGCCTCGAAGAGGGCGTGGACATCCTGATCGGCACCCCGGGCCGCCTGATCGACTACTTCAAGCAGCGGGTGTTCGACCTGCGCGCGGTGCAGGCGGTGGTGCTGGACGAGGCCGACCGGATGTTCGACCTGGGGTTCATCAAGGACATCCGCTACCTGCTGCGACGCTGCCCGCCGCCCTCGGAACGCCTCGGCATGTTGTTCTCCGCCACCCTCTCCTGGCGCGTCCTGGAGCTGGCCTACGAACACATGAACAACCCGCAGAAGGTGGAGATCGCCGCCGAGCAGATCACCGCCGACCGGGTGCGCGAGACCGGCTACATGGTGGCCAACGACGAGAAGATCCCCCTGCTGCTGGGGCTGATGCGGCGCCTGGAGAATGCGCGCAGCATCGTGTTCGTCAACACCAAGCGCGAGGCCGAACGGGTCTGGGGCTACCTGGAGGGCAACGGCTTCAAATCCGCCATCCTCTCCGGCGACGTACCGCAGAAGAAGCGCGAGCGCCTGCTGCGCCAGTTCGCCGACGACGAGGTATCGGTGCTGGTGGCCACCGACGTGGCGGCGCGCGGCCTGCACATCCCGGGCGTGACCCACGTCTTCAACTACGACCTGCCGGACGACCCGGAGGACTATGTGCACCGCATCGGCCGCACCGCGCGCGCCGGTGCCGAGGGCGACGCCATCGCCTTCATCTGCGAGACCTACGCCTTCTCGTTGCCCGACATCGAGGCCTACATCGGCCACAAGATCCCGCTGGAGCCGGTCACCGCCGAGCTGCTGGCGGAGGTGGACCCGGCTGGCCGGGTCCACCTCCGCCAGCCGGGTGCGCATCGAG
>CAZVIG010000389.1:0-2707 GCA_964627395.1 uncultured Sedimenticola sp. | reverse complement strand
GATGTCGTCGATGGGCTGGGTCTGCGGCATGCGGTCACTCCGGCGGACGGAAAGACCGCATTATAGCAGCGCCGGTGACGCCTCAGTGCAGGCGCAGGCTGGCGCGCAGCCGTTCGAAGTCGTCCAGATTGCGCTCGAAATAGTGGATGGCCGGGGCCTGGTAGAGCAGCTCCAGATACCCCTTGTCGGTGGCCACGCCGTAGGCGAGCAGGCGGAAGCGGATGCCGTCGGCGTTGCGGTAGTTGGCCAGCACCCGGAAACCCTCGTGGCCGTCCAGGGTGGCGGGGCCTTCCTCCTCGATCTTCAGGCTGGGCAGCCGGTCGGGGTCGCCGGCGCGCAGCTCGGCGATGAAGCGCGCGCCCAGGTCGGAGGGCAGCATGTCGGCGGCGGCCTTCTGTTCGATGGTCGGGAAGGCCTTCTCCAGCGGCACCGCGCGCACCCGGATGCGCTGCAGGTCCGGGCCGTCGCGCGACACCGTGAGCACGTCGTTCTGCACGATCTTCACCCAGCCCAGGGGCAGGGTGAGGTCGTAGCGGGCGGTGGCGATCCGCTGCTGCCCGGGCTGGGCGATGTGGGTCCACTGCCCGGCGCAGCCGGCGAGCAGGGCGACGAGGAGAACGATGGCGGTTTGCTTCATGGCGTGTCCTGGAGTCGTTGGAGATAACGCTGGATGTAGGCGCGGTCGCGCGCCCGGGGCGCCAGTTCCAGGTAGCGGCGCAGGTGTTCGATGGCGCGCTCGCGCTGCGCGAGGCGCATGGCGTGCAGTCCCAGGGCGCGGTGCACCGGCGCGAAGTCGGGGCGGCGGGCGAGGCAGCGCTTCCAGGCCGCCACCGCCTTCGCCGGGTCGCCCTCCTGGTTGCGCAGCCGGTAGGCCTCGCCCAGGTAGTAGTCCGCCTCGGGCGGGTAGTCGGCGCGACGCTTCGGATCTTCGAGGATCAGGATCAGGCGCTTGTAGTCCTGCTCCTCCAGGTATTGGGCCAGCAGGCGGTCGCGCAGGCGGCCGACGTGCTTCACGAAGTCCTCGCGGCCGCACCGGCCGCCGGCGGGGGTGCCGGGCTGCGCGGCGAGCCGGGTCAGGGTCTCGATCCGCTCGCTCAGCCGCGGGTGGCTGGAATAGAGGAAGGGGCGGTCGATGTCCAGGGCGTCCACCTCCTCGCGCATCAGGCGGAACACCTCCGGTGCCTGGTGTGGGTCGTAGCCGGCACGGATCAGCCGCCGGAAGCCTCCCTGGTCGGCGGCGCGCTCCAGGTCCTGGCTGTAGCCCGACATGGCGCCCAGCGCCAGCAGTTGCCCGGAAAAGGGGATGCCGGTGAGCACCGTGGTGGCGATGCCCGCCACCGCGATGGCGTCCGCGCTGTCGCGCTGGCGCAGGCTGTGCTGTTCGATGAAGTGGGTGGCCTCGTGCCCCAGCACCATGGCGAGCTGGGCCTCGTTGCGCATCCGCGCCAGCAGCCCCAGGTTGATGTAGATGCTGCCGTTGGGCAGGGCGTAGGCGTTGAGCGCGGAGGAGCGCGCCACATGCACATGGATGCTGCCGCGGAACTCGGGGAACAGGTGGTCCATCACCGACTGCACATAGGCCTGGGCCTCGGGATCGTCGAGCAGCACCCCGCGGTTGCGCAGGGCGCGGTCCAGTTCCTGCGCCTCGTGCCAGCGGCGTTGCTGGGCCTCGTCGAGATGCCGGGTGTCGGCCGCCCCGGAGAGGTCGCGCACCGGGGTGCCGTTGCAGCCCGCGAGCAGGGCGCAGCAGGCCAGGAGTGTCGCCAGCGGCCGCATCAGCCGCCCTGCGCGTAGCGCCGGTAGGCCTCGATGCCAGGATAGTTGGCGAACAGGCCCTGCAGCGCCTTGCCCACGTCCTCGGCGTCGAGGAAGGAGGTGTCGTCCGCGCGCGTGAAGGTGTCGACCCACAGCAGGTCGCCGGTGCGCAGGTCGATCAGTGCGGCGGAGAGGAAGCTGTGTCCCAGCGGCACCGCCACGCCCAGGGCGGCCAGGCCCAGGCTGAGCGCCTTGCGCCCGGCGGTGGTGTGCACGTCCTCGCCCAGGATCAGCAGCGCCCGGTCGGCGCCGGTATGCTCCGCCAGGTCCTTCAGCCCGGGCCCCAGGCTGTAGTCGAAGTGGCGGATCTTGTGCTGCCAGGCGGGCCCGCCGAGGCGGGTCATCACTACCGCGTCGGCCCACACCAGCTTGGCCAGGTCGTCGTATTCCCGGACCCGCTGCGCCTGTTCCGCCTCCAGCTCCGGCAGCGGCACCACCCGGCACCCCTTCAGCCAGTCGCCGCCGCGCTGTAGCACCCGCTCGCGGATCAGCCGGCGCGCAGTGTCGGTCCAGCCGGGCACCACCTCGGTGATGCCGGAGGCGCTCATCTCCTTGATCTCCACATGGACGGGCAGCAGCACCACCTTGCCGGGGGCGGTCACCAGCTCGGGACGTTCCAGCACCCGCTGGTTGAGGCGGTGTTGGGGGATCGTCTGGCAGCCGGCGAGCAGCGCCAGCAGGATGAGCCAGGAGAGTCGTCGCACAAGGGATCGGGTGTTCATGGAACGGCAGGGACGATTGGAAACGGCAATAGGTTGCATCATCTGCCGTTCCGATTCAAAGGCCCCCACTGTTGGGGAAGGCCTACATCGCGCCGGTCACCGCCCCCCCAGGATCGACCCCAGAATGCCGCGCACGATGCGCCGCCCCAGGGTGGAGCCGATGGAGCGGG
>CAZVIG010000388.1:0-2710 GCA_964627395.1 uncultured Sedimenticola sp. | reverse complement strand
CGGGGCAGGGGCCCGATCAGGGCCAGGTGGCAGAAGTCGCGGTCGCCCTCGGCGGCCGGGGCGAAGCGCAGGTGGGGCGAGCAGCCGGCGAACACCACCTCGCGCGCGAAGCCCGGGCCGGCCGCCAGCACCCGCTTGTCGGGCGCCTCGGCCAGCGGTTCGCCGGTCAGTTCCAGTTCCTCCAGGCATGCGAGCACCGGCTCGGGCGCCGGCACGGCGAAGGGATCCTGCGGAAAGAGATAGAGACTGCCGTTCACGATCGTTTCGTCCTGATGCCAGCGTCGGACTCTAACCCGAAGCGTGTCCGCGGGACAGGTAGAATGGCGCCATGAAACGTCTGCTCATCGGGCTGGTGCGCGGCTACCAGCTTCTGATCAGCCCCATCCTGGGGAACAACTGCCGCTATTACCCCAGTTGCTCGGCCTACACCATCGAGGCGATGGAGAAGTGGGGGCCCTTGCGCGGCCTGTGGCTGGGCATCCGCCGCGTGGCGCGCTGTCATCCCTGGCACGAGGGCGGGGTGGATCCGGTGCCGGATCCGCCGTCCTGCCATGACCGGGACTGCCGCCATGACTGAGCTGCCGCCGCTGCTGTGCGACCGTGCCGCGCTGGCGCGGGGGTTCGCCGAGGGGTTGGAGCGGATGCTGGCGCAGCACGACGGCCTGGGCGTGTTCATCCTGGTGCTGGCCAATGCGCGCCACGAGCCGGCGGTGGACGAACGTCTGCGCCGGCCGCTGGATGGGCGTTTTGCCGCCCTGCGCGACCAGGTGCGTGCGACCCTGGCGGCGGGCCGCACCCTGCCCGATGCCGCGGACGATCAGGAGGTCTTTCTGCGCCTCGCCCTGCTGGGGCTGGAGGCCCTGCCGCCCACCCGCTACTGCCAGGCCGGGCCCTGGCGGCTGCAGTACAACCTGCTGCGCGCCCTGCGCCCGCCGCGCATGGCGCACGTCCGGGTGAGCGCCCTGCACAAGCCCTTCGATCCTGACGGCTTCCACTTCGACCGCCCCTTTCTGCGCAAGGAGATCCTCTGGGAGGGTGAGCTGCTGGGACGGGCGGCGCGCCTGCTGTACAACAAGTTTCCCTTCGCGCCCCTGCACGGCCTGCTGGTGCTCGAGCCGGAGGCGCACCGTCCCCAGTATCTGCGCGAGGCGGACCATCACCTGGCCTGGCGCCTGTGCCGGGCGGCGGGCGAGGGCATCCCCGGTTTCGGACTGGGCTACAACAGCTACGGCGCCTATGCCTCGGTCAACCATCAGCACTTTCAGAGCTTCGCCCTAGATACGGGCGAGCGCCTGCCCGTGGAGGCGCCCTGCTGGCGTCACAACGGCGGTGATGCCGAGTACCCGCTGGACTGTCGCCGCCTGACGGACCCGGAAACGGCCTGGGAGGCGATCGAGCACCTGCACCACGAGGGATGCGCCTATAACCTGCTGTATCGCCCGGGAGTCCTGTACCTGCTGCCGCGCCGCTTCCAGGGCAGCTACCGCCATGCGGCCTGGACCGGCGGCTTCGCCTGGTCGGAGACCAGCGGCGCCATCACCACCTTCAACGCCGACGACTTCGCCAGCCTGGATGCGGCGGCCATCGAGGCGGAGCTGGGCAAACTGCGCCAGCCCTGACCGGCGCCGGGAGAGGGTCAGGGCACGTCCTTCATCTGTTGCAGGGCGGCGATGCGGTCTTCCAGGGGCGGGTGGCTGGCGAACAGCTCCGCCACCCGGCCGCCGGCGATGCCGAAGGCGGCCATCTCGTCGGGCAGGGCGACGGCATCCTCACTGCCCGCCTGCTGGGTGATGGCCTGCAGGCGGCGCAGCGCGGCGATCATCTTGTGCCGTCCGGCAAGGCGCGCGCCGCCGGCGTCGGCGCGGTATTCGCGCCAGCGCGAGAACCACATCACGATCATCGATGCGAGGATCCCCAGCACCACCTGCGCCACCAGGGAGGCGAGGAAGAAGCCGATGCCGTGGCCGCGCTCGTTCTTGAGGATCACCCGGTCCACGATGTGGCCGATGATGCGCGAGAGGAAGATCACGAAGGTGTTGATCACCCCCTGGATCAGGGTGAGGGTGACCATGTCGCCGTTGGCCACATGGCTGATCTCGTGTCCCAGCACCGCCTCCACCTCGTCGCGGTTCATGGTCTGCAGCAGTCCGGTACTGACCGCCACCAGGGCGTCGTTGCGGTTCCAGCCGGTGGCGAAGGCGTTCGGCGGCCCCTCGAAGATGCCCACTTCCGGCATCTCGATGCCGGCCTGCTGCGCGAGCCGTGCCACCGTGTCCACCAGCCACCGCTCGGTGGCGTTGGCGGGATGTTCTATGACCTGTACGCCCAGGCTCTGCTTGGCCAGGAACTTCGACATGAACAGCGAGATCAGGGCGCCGGAGAAGCCGATCACCGCCGAATAGATCAGCAGGGCGGTGAGGTCCAGATCCACGCCGTTTTGCGCCAGCAGGTCGTCGATGCCGAGCAGGCGAAACACCACGCTCAGGACCACCAGCACGGCGACGTTGGTTGCAAGAAGCAGTAGCAGGGCCACGGGTCGTCTCCTTAGGTTGTACGGCCAGACATCCTATCCAGGTAACAGACTTAAACAGGATGGGGAGGTTCCCGCAACTGGGGCCGGGCGGGGGAAATTCAATGCGTGGCGGGGTCAGATGTCCCGCGAGACGACGTCCTCTCGCGCCAGAACCGGAAGGTGGGCGATGTAGAGGGC
>CAZVIG010000387.1:0-2713 GCA_964627395.1 uncultured Sedimenticola sp. | reverse complement strand
TGTAGACGATGCCCGTCTGGGCCTTCTCCACGTCGTAGTCGCACTTCTGCAGCAGCTTCTGGATGATGTTCTCCACGTCCTCGCCGACATAGCCCGCCTCGGTGAGGGTGGTGGCATCGGCGATGGTGAAGGGCACGTTGAGCAGCCGCGCCAGGGTCTCGGCGAGCAGGGTCTTGCCCGAGCCGGTGGGGCCGATCAGCAGGATGTTGCTCTTGGAGATCTCGATCTCGTCCTTCTTGCCGGACATCTCGAGACGCTTGTAGTGGTTGTAGACGGCGACCGACAGGACCTTCTTGGCCCGCTCCTGGCCGATCACGTACTGGTTGAGGGTGTCGTTGATCTCGTGGGGTTTCGGCAGGCCGCGCGCGGATTCGGGCGCGTTCTCCTGCATCTCCTCGCGAATGATGTCGTTGCACAGCTCGACGCATTCGTCGCAGATGAAAACCGACGGCCCGGCGATCAGCTTCCGCACCTCGTGCTGGCTCTTTCCGCAGAAGGAGCAGTAGAGAAGCTTGCCGTCGTCGTTCTTGCCGTGTCTGTCGTCGCTCATACCCGTTTACCCTGTGCTGATTCGACCGCCCGGAGCCGGTCGATATTTCGCCGGTTTCCAAGGGTGTTCGATTCCATCATATCGGAATCGGTTCCATTGACAAGCCGGCAATTACCGCCGGCTTTGCCGGCGAATTCGGCCCCCGCGCGGCACGGACGACAGGCCTCGGGCACCTAGTTCCCGTCCCCTTCTTCCCCGGCGCGGCGGGTCACCACCTCGTCGATCAGACCGTAGTCCCTGGATTCCTCGGCGCTCATGAAGTTGTCGCGGTCGGTATCGCGGCCGATCTCCTCCAGCGAGCGGCCGGTGTGCTCGGCCAGAATCTTGTTGAGCCGCTCGCGGATCAGGAGGATCTCCTTGGCATGGATCTCGATGTCGGTGGCCTGACCCTGGAAGCCGCCCAGCGGCTGGTGGATCATCACCCGCGAGTTGGGCAGGGCGTAGCGCTTGCCCTTCTCCCCCGCCGCCAGCAGCACCGCGCCCATGCTCGCCGCCTGGCCGATGCACATGGTGGTGACGTGCGGCTTGATGAACTGCATGGTGTCGTAGATGGCCAGGCCCGCGGTCACCGAGCCGCCCGGCGAGTTGATGTAGAGATGGATGTCCTTGTCCGGATTCTCGGACTCCAGGAACAGCAACTGCGCCACGATCAGGTTCGCCATGTGGTCCTCGACGGGACCCACGCAGAACACCACCCGCTCCTTGAGCAGGCGCGAATAGATGTCGAAGGCGCGCTCGCCGCGCGCCGTCTGCTCCACCACCATCGGCACCAGGCCCAGGTTCTGCGGTTCCAGCGTGTTCATGCCTTGAGTATCGATCATTCGGGGAATTCCTTGAGTCGTGATTTTGCGCGGGATCAATTCTGCGCCTGTTCCTGGGCATTCATTACATCGGAGAAAGTGCGCTTGTCCTCCTTCACGTCCACCTGATCCAGCACCCAGTCCACCACCTTGTTCTCCAGCACCAGGTGCTCCACGGTGGCGCGCTGCTCGGGGTTGTTCATATAGTAGTCCACCACTTCCTGCGGGTCCTCGTAGGAGGCGGCGAGCCGCTCCAGCATGGCGCGCACCTCGTCCTCCTCGGCCTTCAGCCCCTGCTTGTCGATGATCTCACCCATCAGCAGGCTGAGCTGCACGCGCTTGCGCGCCTCTTCCTCGAACAGGCTCGCAGGCAAGTCGAAGGCGGACTGCTGGCCACGCGCCTGCATCTCCTGCATCGCCTGCTGCTTCATGTGCTCCGCCTCGCGCTTGACCATCGCCTCCGGCACCTCCACCGGGTTGGCCTCGCGCAGCAGATCGGTGACCGCATCCTTGACCATGCGGGAGATCTTCTGCTCCAGCTCGTTCTCCATGTTCTTGCGCACCTCGGCGCGCAGGGCCTCCTCGGTGCCCTCCTCGATGCCGAACTCCTTGACGAACTCCTCGTCGATCTCCGGCAGGCGCGAGGCCTCCACCCGACGCACCTTGACCTCGAAAGTGGCCGGCTTGCCGGCGAGGTGCTCGGCGCGGTAGTCCTCGGGGAAGGTCACCTCCAGGGTGCGCTCCTCGCCCGCGCTGGCGCCCAACAGGCCCGACTCGAAGCCGTCGATCATGGAACCGGAACCCAGCACCAGGGGCACCTCCTCGGCGCTGCCGCCCTCGAAGGCCTCGCCGTCGATATAGCCCTTGAAGTCGATGATCACCCGGTCGCCGTCCTGCGCCGGACGATCCACCTCTTCCCAGGTCTGGCGCTGGCTGCGCAGCTTCTCGATCATCTCGTCCACGTCGGCGTCGGTGACCTCGGCCACCGGCTTGACCACCTCGCGGCCGGAGAGGTCGGCGAGGGTGATCTCGGGCATCACCTGGAAGGTGGCGGTGTAGCTCAGGCCGCCCTCCTCGGCCGCGTCGCGCAGGTCGATGCTGGGATCGCCCACCGGCGCCACCTCGGTCTGCTGCACCGCCTCGTAGAAGCTCTTCTGGATCAGGTCGCCGTACACCTCCTGGCGCACCTGGTCGCCGAAGCGCTGGCGGATCACCCGCGGCGGCACCTTGCCCGGACGGAAGCCGTCGAGGCGTACCGTCTTCGCCAGTTCGGAGAGCTTCCGCTCCACCTCGCTTTCGACCTGCTCCTTCGGCAGATCCACCAACAGACGCCTTTCCAGGCCCTCGCCAGACTCAACAGAAA
>CAZVIG010000386.1:0-2713 GCA_964627395.1 uncultured Sedimenticola sp. | reverse complement strand
GGCTTCCACCCGGTGGACTCCTCGGCCATCGCCTACGAGATCGCCGCCAAGGGCGCCTATCGCCAGTCGGTGCCCAAGGCGGGCCCGCAGCTCCTGGAGCCCATCATGAAGGTGGACGTCTTCACCCCCGAGGACAACGTGGGTGACGTGATCGGCGACCTGAACCGCCGCCGCGGCATGATCCAGGGTCAGGAGTCCGGCCCCACCGGCGTGCGCGTCAAGGCGGAGGCCCCGCTGGCCGAGATGTTCGGCTATATCGGCGACCTGCGTACCATGACCTCGGGCCGTGGCCAGTTCTCCATGGAGTTCTCCCACTACGCCCCCTGCCCGGCGAACGTGGCCGAGGAGGTCATCAAGGAGACCAAGGCGCGCAAGGAAGCGGGCTGAACCCGGTTCTGCCCGGCATGAGAAAGGCCGGTCCCCCGCGCGGGGGCCGGCCTTTTTTCTGAGACTTGTAGGGTCTCAGCCCTGGAGCTTCTCCACCACCCGCTGCAGCTTCTCCCGCGCCTCGGCGGCCACCGCGCGAACCTCCTCCGATTCGCTCAGTCCAAGTACAGGGACGGGGTCCATGAAGCTGACCACGGTCTTGCCGTCGCCCGCCTCGCGGAGTACAAAGTTGCAGGGCAGCAGGGTGCCGGCGTTGGGCTCGGCGCCGATCACCCGGTCCGCCAGCCCGGGATTACAGGCCCCGTAGATGTGGTAGGCGGGGATCTCCTTGCCCAGCTTGGCCTTGAAGATGGCCTGCACGTCCACGTCGCTGACGACGCCGAGGTGCTCCGACATCAGGGTCTCCCGGACCTTTTCCAGGGCTTGGTCGAAGGGCAGATCGAGGGTGACATTGAATTCGTACATGGTGCTTCTCCTTAGGGTTTGGATTCAGGAAATGGAATCGGCCGGAGAAGTATAAGTAATTATTTGGTAGTATAAGTATAATTTAGGGCAATATGGGGCGATCCGTGCGACCGCGCCCTCTGCACAGGAGCAGACGAGTGAAGCGATTCAGCAAGCAGACCCTGGCCGGTCTGATCATCCTGGCCGGGACGGGCGGCGCCGGGGCCCAGACGCCCTGGGTGGCGGCTCCGGGTGGCTACGCGGCACCCTATTATGGTGGCACGCCCTATGACGCCTATTCCTATTACGGTTATGGCAACGGCTACGCGGCGCCCGGCTATGGCGCCTATGGCCAGCCCGCCTACGGCTATGCCCAGGATCCCTACGCCTATAGCCCGAACCCCTACGGCAGCACGACGCCGGTCCCCTATGGGGCAGCAGGCCAGGCGCCTGCCGCCGGTTATGCCCCTGCACCCCAGGCGACATCTCCCGGCGCGACCGCACCCACAGCCGGTTATGGCAGCCAGGGCTACGCCTATCCACAGGCTGCCATGCCCTACGGCTATGGGGCCTATCCCTACCCCATCCCGCGCAAGCGCAAGAACAAGTGGGACGACTGGGACTTCTTCGGCGGCGACAATCCCCTGCAGAACCCGCTCGACCACGAGGGCTACTGGGCCGACCCCAACTTCCGGCCCTGGCGCACCGGTCCCTTCGCCTACGACAAGTGGGAGGACCATCCCATGAAGAAGATGCCCTGGGGCGACTTCCCCGGGTGGGGCGAGGGCTTCTTCGGCAACTTCGGCCCCGACCAGTGGAAGGGGATCACCCCCTGGGGCAACGACGTCCCCTTCAAGTGGATCGACCCCTCGGACCCCGAGGAGTCGATCGCCAACATGTGGGAGGACGCCATCAACACCCCCAACGCCATGGGGCGGATGCCGCCGGGCTTCACCATGCCCTATATCAGCGTGCCCAACCCCATCGACGTGGAAAACGAGTTCGAGCGCAACGCACGTAACGCGCCCACCGAGTTCCGTAATATGTGGAGCGAGGAGGGAGCGGGCTTCGGCGCCAAGCCGGCCTCTAAGAAATCCACGAACGGCAAGGGCGGCAAGGATGGCAAGGCGGCGGCGAAGGACGCCAAGGCGTCCGGCAAGGAGGGGGGCGGTCAGAAGGCCGGCGACAAGCCGCCTGCCGGGACGGATGCTGGCAAGGCGCCCCAGGCCCAGGCGTTCAGGCCAGGGGCTTGACGAACACCTTGCTGCGCCGCTGCCAGTTGTAGAGGTCGCGGCGGCGCCCCGGCAGGCGCTCCACCCCGGCCGGCTGGAAGCCGCGCTCGCGGAACCAGTGCGCGGTGCGGGTGCTGAGCACGAACAACTCGCCCAGGTCCAGTTCCCGGGCGCGACGCTCGATGTATTCCAGCAACTGGGCGGCGCGCCCCTCCCCCCGATAGTCCGGATGCACCGCCAGGCAGGCCAGCTCGCCCATGCCTTCCTTCTCGAAGGGATAGAGGGCGGCGCAGCCGATGATGCCGCCGTCGCGCTCGATCACCACGAAGCGGTCGATTTCCTGCTCCAGACGCTCGCGCGAGCGGCGCGCCAGGGTGCCGGCGCGCTCCAGCGGCTCGATCAGCTCCAGGATGCCGCCCACGTCGTCGATGCCGGCGGGGCGGATCCGCTCATAGGGCTCGCGGGTGATCATCAGGCCCGCGCCGTCGCGGGTGAACAGCTCCAGCAGCAGGGCGCCGTCGCGCTGCCGGTCCAGCAGATGCACCCGGGCGACGCCCTCGCGGCTCGCCTCCGCCGCCTTGCGCAGCACCCGTTGTACCCCTTCGCTCAGACGGCGCCGGCGCCGCAGCAGGGCGTCCACCTCGCTGGGC
>CAZVIG010000385.1:0-2719 GCA_964627395.1 uncultured Sedimenticola sp. | reverse complement strand
GCCGTCGCGGACCCAGCCTTCGATCTCGCGGCGCGAGCCGAGGCCCGCATTCGCCAGGACCTTCTGCAGGCGCTCGCCGCGCGGCTCAGGCATCCGGCTCCGCCTTCGCCAGGGATTCTGCCTCGGACGCCGGGTCCGCCTCGGGCGTGTCCGCAGATTCCTCCGTGTCCGGGGGCTCAATGGCCTCCGACGGTTCCACTGTCTCCGATGACTTCGGCGCGTCCGGGGTGCCCCCCTCAGGGGACGCATCGCTCTCCGGCTGCGCCTCGGCCGACGCCTCCCCTTCGGCCGATTCCCCGGTCTGCTGGGGCCGATCGGGGTCCTCGAGCTGCAGCTCGCGGTTGATCTCGTCCAGGTCGCGGATCTCGGCCAGGGTGGGCAGGTCGTCCAGGGACTTGAGATTGAAATAGTCGAGGAACTCGCGCGTGGTACCGTACAGCGAGGGCTTGCCGGGCACGTCGCGCTGCCCCACCACGCGGATCCATTCCCGCTCCAGCAGGGTCTTGATGATGTTGGAGCTGACCGAGACGCCGCGGATGTCCTCGATCTCGCCGCGCGTGATCGGCTGACGGTAGGCGATCAGCGCCAGGGTCTCGAGCAGGGCGCGGGAGTAGCGCGGCGGCCGCTCGCTCCACAGCCGCGACACCCAGTGGGAGACCTCCTGCCGCACCTGAATGCGCCAGCCGCTGGCCACCTCGCGGATCTCGATGCCGCGCCCGGCATAGTCCTCCGCGAGCGACTCCAGCACCGCGCGCAGGCGCTTCTTGTCCGGCTGTTCCGCCTCCTCGAACAGGGCCTGCAGGTGATCCAGCGACAGCGGCCCGCCGGCCGCCAGCAGGGCCGCCTCGACGATGTTCTTCAACTGGTCCGGTTCGTCCATGTCACGCCCTCGCCTTGACGTGGATGGGTGCGAAGCTGTCCGCCTGCACCAGCTCGATGAGTTGTTGCTTGATCAGTTCCAGCACCGCCATGAAGGTGACCACCACGCCCTGCCGCCCCTCGGCGATGTCGAACAGGTCGGTGAAGGCGGTGAAGCCGTCGCTGTGGACCTGGTCCAGCACCCGGCTCATGCGCTCGCGCAGGGACAAAGGCTCCCGGGTGACATGGTGGCTGCTGAACATGTCCGCGCGGTGCAGCACATCCTTGAGCGCCAGCAGCACCTCGCGCAGGTCCACGTCCGGCGGCGGCTGCTCCACCTGCCGGTGGGGCGCCTCGACCTTGACGGTGAAGATGTCACGCCCCACCCGCGGCAGTTCGTCGATGTCCGCCGCCGCCTGCTTGTAGCGCTCGTATTCCTGCAGGCGCCGGATCAGCTCGGCGCGCGGGTCCTCGCCCTCTTCCTCCTCTTCGGTGTTGACCCGCGGCAGCAGCATGCGCGACTTGATCTCCGCCAGCATGGCGGCCATCACCAGGTACTCCGCCGCCAGCTCGAAGCGCATGTCGCGCATCATTTCGATGTACTCGATGTACTGGCGGGTGATCTCGGCGATGGGGATGTCCAGGATGTCGAGGTTCTGGCGCCGGATCAGGTACAGCAGCAGATCCAGCGGGCCCTCGAAGGCGTCCAGAAAGACCTCCAGGGCGTCCGGCGGAATGTAGAGATCCTTCGGCAGGGTGTACTGGGGTTCGCCCGCCACCACCGCGAAGGGCATCTCCTCCTGCTGCGGCTGCACCGGCGGTGCGGCCGTATGCCCGCCCTGTGCCGTCTCGCCGTTCAATAGTCCAGCGACATCGCGTGCCGCACCTCGTCCATGGTCTCGCGCGCCACCTCGCGCGCCGCCTCGCAGCCCTCGTTGATGATGTTCTGCACCACCTCCGGCTGCTCCTCGTACTCGCGCGCCCGCTCCTGGATCGGCTTCAGCTCCGCCAGCACCGCATCGATGATGGGCTGCTTGCACTCCAGGCAGCCGATGCCGGCGGAGCGACAGCCTTCCTGCACCCATTCGCGGGTGCGGTCGTCGGAATAGACGAGATGGAACTGCCACACCGGGCACTTCTCCGGGTCGCCCGGATCGCTGCGACGCACCCGCGCCGGATCGGTGGGCATGGTGCGTAGCTGTTTCTCCACCTCCTCGGGCGGGGCGGCCAGGGAGATGGTGTTGCCGTAGGACTTGGACATCTTCTGGCCGTCCAGCCCGGGCATGCGCGCAGCGCGGGTGAGCAGCGGCTGCGGCTCCGGCAGGATCACCTTGCCGCCGCCCTCGATGTAGCCGAACAGGCGGTCGCGGTCGGCCACGCCGATGTTCTGCTGCGCCTCCAGCAGGGCGCGCGCCGCCGCCAGGGCCTCCTCGTCGCCCTGCTCCTGGTAGGCCTTGCGATAGCTGCGGAACAGCTTGGCATTCTTCTTGCCCATCTTGCGGATCGCCTGCTCCGCCTTCTCCTCGAAGTCGGGCTCGCGCCCATACAGATGGTTGAAGCGGCGCGCCACCTCGCGGGTCAGCTCCACGTGCGCCACCTGGTCCTCGCCCACCGGCACCAGGCCGGCGCGGTACACCAGGATGTCCGCGGACTGCAGCAGCGGATAGCCCAGGAAGCCATAGGTGGAGAGATCCTTCTCCTTGAGCTTCTCCTGCTGGTCCTTGTAGGTGGGCACCCGCTCCAGCCATCCCAGGGGAGTGATCATCGACAGCAGCAGATGCAACTCGGCGTGCTCGGGCACCCGCGACTGGACGAACAGGGTCGCCTCCTTGGGGTTGACCCCGGCGGCCAGCCAGTCGAT
>CAZVIG010000384.1:0-2719 GCA_964627395.1 uncultured Sedimenticola sp. | reverse complement strand
GCTGGCGGGCAGTGCCGCCGCCGACTATCTGGAGACGGTGCCGGTGTTCTGGCGCAATCTCTAGCCCGACGGCGGGCGCGGGCTGTACTGCGGCAAGATCTTTCGCGCCTACGACCGGCGCTACAACATCGAACACGTCTTCCCCATGGGCTGGGTGGCGCGCCAGCTCCACTGCGGCGACCGCCGCCAGTGCCGCCGCCGCAGCCGGCTGTTCAACCGCATCGAGTCGGACATGCACAACATGTATCCGGCGCGCAAGGATCTGAACCGCGACCGTGGCAGCTACGCCTACGGCATCATCAAGGGCGAGCGCTGGGTGGAGCCGGGCTGCGACTTCGAGCTGGACCATCGGCACCACCGCGCCGAGCCGCGGCCCGCGGTGCGCGGCGACATCGCCCGCGCAATGCTCTACATGGCCGACACCTATGATCTGAAGCTGTTCCGCCGCCAGCGCGACCTGCTGCTGAAATGGCACCGGCAGGATCCGCCGGACCGGGAGGAGCGCCGCCGCAACCGCATCATCCGGCGCATCCAGGGCAACGGCAATCCCTGGATCGAGGGCACGGCGACACGGCGCTGAACTGAACCGTTTTCCGGCCGGCGGCGACCCACCTGTTGTCAACGCGAGACAGGAGGATGCGGTATGAAAGCCAGGTACTGGATGTTCACGCTGATGCTCGGTCTGGGGGTCGCCCAGGCCGCCGATTTTCCCCTGCCGCCGGATGCCGCGGCGGTCGTGGGGCGTCAACTGGCCTTGCCCGACAAGTCGGCTGAGAAATCTTCCGACAAAAGGGCCGCCAAATCCGGGCAGCGAGCCGGGAAGAAAGCCCCGGCCAAGGCCTCTTCCAAGGTTGTCGAACCTGCGGCGGGTCTGCTGAAGGCCCCCTTGGCCGTCCCATCGACGAAACAGGGCGCCGCGGGCCGGGCCTCGGGTGGCAAGAAGCCGGGCGGCGCCTTGTCCGGAAAGCCGCTGCTGCCGGCTCTGGGGCGGCAGCTTCCCTCCCCCGGTGGCAAGGGGCCGGTGCGGAAGACGCCCGCGACGCCCGCACTGGGCGGTCTGCCTCTGCCGGATCTGAAGAATCCCATCGGTCGGGGCGGTCTGGCCCGCCCGAATCCGTTGCCCGGTGGCGCCGGGTTGCCGGTTCCAGGCGGCAGTGGTCGTCCCTGCGCATCCGGTGGCGTGGGCATACCCGGCGGGCCGGCGATGCCGCCATCTCCAGGTTGTCCGCCGCAGGATCTGGGGCGCGCGGAGCCGCGCGGCGGAGCCTCGGGCCGTGATGGTGGCCTGCCCGATCCGGCGCTCCATCCACGGTTGGAGGCGGTCGAGCACCGCAGCGGTCGGCAGATCTATTTTGTGAATGGGCTGATGCTCCCCTACAGCAGCGAGAGCCTGAGCCGCTGCCTCGCGTTGGACCCCAGGGAAGACACCCTGGTCGCGCTGAAGGGGCGCAATCTGAGGGGCTTCGGTTTCGGGGAGCATCGTCAGGTGCGGCTGTCGCGGATCGACGGGCGCCGCCACTGGGTGCTGCCGGTCGAATCGGCAAGCGATGGAGAGCTGGTGGTGCGGGTGCCTCAGTCGGTGCGCCAGGCGATCTATCCTGCGACGTATGACAACCCGGTTCGGCATCGTTTCGAGCTGGTGGAGAACGGCCGGGTGCAGGCAAGCCATGACGTGGAGCTGTGTAATGCCGACTTCCGGCTACTGGTGCGGGCGCGCTTCGAGAACTGTATCGACGATATGGGCGAGCTTTCTCACTGGGACGACGGGATCCGTTTCTCCGGTTACCAACGGGTGAGGTCCATCAACCGGACCCGGCGTCGCGATCGGACGGGTTTCACCATCGAGTCGGAGATTCGTATTCCCGAAGGTGCCGCGGGCCGAGTGATCCTGGGGCCGCCTGGGAACGGCGTCTGCGGCGATGGTCGCTGGACCCAGGAGGAAGTGACCGTGGAACCGTTGGTGCACGGTCGCAACCGGGCGGTGGTCGAGGTCACCCATCGTAGCGAGCCGGTGGAGCAGCGGATCGGCGAGGCAGCGCTCAATCTCCTGGTGGGGCGGCTGCTCAACCTGCGTATCCGTCTGCACAATTTCGCCGGCAACGCAGTGATCGAGCAGCGCAATGCCAGCTGGGTGAAAGTCGGCCTGCCACCTCATGAAAGCGAATACCGCTTCACCATCCCGCGTTACGACGCTGAGCTGGACGTGGTGCCGGATCTGAGGGCCTTCATCAACGACATCAACAGCGACCGCTTCGAGCTGCGCTTCGAACCGGCCGGCGACCGCCTGGCCATCGAGGCGAAGCTGGGCTTCGAGAGTCGGGGTGTGGAGATCCGCAATTTCGCGACCTTG
This sequence comes from uncultured Sedimenticola sp., assembly GCA_964627395.1. GTDB lineage: Bacteria > Pseudomonadota > Gammaproteobacteria > Chromatiales > Chromatiaceae > MONJU. The sequence goes on along the minus strand of CAZVIG010000384.1, from coordinate 369 downwards.
GGCAGTCAGGGCGTCCAAGACCACCTGTACGCCGACGCCCATATCGACAACCTGAAAGTCACGGTGCGGGGGCTCTATCTGGGCTGGGATGCCTCCAGAGGGGTGCCCGCGGTGTTGGGCCGGCCGGAGGTCCGGGTTTCCCTGGACTTCGATCTGAGGGGCGCGGGCGAGATCCTGGAGGCGTTGAGCGACTTCGAGACCGACCTGGAGCGCCAGATCGCCCAGCAGGTGGAGCAGGTGCTCTCCCGCGGGGATGTGCGCCGCACCATCGACGAGGGGGTGGTGCGTCTGCTGGACGGCCTGCGTGGCGATCGGCCGCCGGTGGGGCGTTTCCTGGAGGCGCGCGCCGAGGGTGGCGATTTCGTGGTG
>CAZVIG010000383.1:0-2721 GCA_964627395.1 uncultured Sedimenticola sp. | reverse complement strand
GCGCCTCGGCGAAGCCGTAGTCGATGTCGGCGCGCAGGGTGTGCAGCGGCACGCGGCCCTCGCGGTACCACTCGCTGCGCGCGATCTCGGCGCCGTTGAGGCGGCCGGCCACGTTCACCTTGACCCCCAGGGCGCCCAGGCGCATGGCGTTCTGCACCGCGCGCTTCATGGCGCGGCGGAACATGATGCGGCGCTCGAGCTGCTGGGCGATGCTCTCGGACACGAGTTGGGCATCCAACTCCGGCTTGCGGATCTCCTCGATGCTGATGTGCACCGGAATGCCCATGCGCCGCGAGACCTCCTTGCGCAGCTCGTCGATGTCCTTGCCCTTCTGGCCGATCACCAGACCCGGACGCGCGGTGTGGATGGTGATGTGCGCGTTCTTCGCCGGGCGGTCGATCTGGATGCGGCTCACCGAGGCCTGCTTGAGACGATCCTTGAGGAACTGACGCACCTCCAGGTCGTTGTTCAGCAGGTCAGCGTACTGCTTGCTGTCCGCATACCACTTGGAGCTCCAGTCGGTGACGATACCGAGACGGAAACCTGTTGGATGTACTTTCTGGCCCATAGTATTGCCCGCTTATTCGTCCGCCACGATGACGGTAATGTGACTGGTGCGCTTCAGGATCCGGGTGCCCCGGCCCTTGGCGCGTGCACGCAGGCGCTTCATGGTCGGCCCCTCGTCCACGTACACCGTCTTGACTTTCAGCTCGTCCACGTCCGCGCCCTCGTTGTTCTCCGCGTTGGCGATGGCCGAGTCGAGCACCTTCTTCATCAGCGCGGCGCCCTTCTTCTTGCTGAACGCAAGGACGTTGAGCGCCTGCTCCACAGGCAGGCCGCGGATCTGGTCTGCCACCAGGCGGCCCTTCTGTGCAGAGAGACGCGCAAAGCGCAGTTTGGCTACAGCTTGCATCGCTTCTCTCCTTACCGTTTCTTGGTCTTCTTGTCCGCGTCATGCCCGCGATAGGTGCGGGTCAACGCGAACTCGCCCAGCTTGTGGCCGACCATGTTCTCGGTGATCAGTACCGGCACGTGCTGCCGGCCGTTGTAGACGGCGATGGTCAGGCCCACCATGTCGGGGCTGATCATCGAGCGGCGCGACCAGGTCTTGATCGGCTTGCGGTCGTTGTTGGCGCGCGCCGCCTCCACCTTCTTCTGCAGGTGGAGGTCGATAAAAGGTCCTTTGCGAATGGAACGTGGCATACCCTTCTACTCCACCGGTTACTTGCGACGACGGTCGCGAACAATGAACTTGTCGGTGCGCTTGTTGGAGCGCGTCTTGTGACCCTTGGTGGGCACGCCCCAGGGGCTCACCGGGTGACGGCCGCCGGAGGTGCGGCCCTCGCCGCCGCCGTGCGGGTGGTCCACCGGGTTCATGGCCACGCCGCGCACCGTCGGGCGGATGCCGCGCCAGCGCGAGGCGCCGGCCTTGCCCAGCTTGCGCAGGTTGTGCTCGGCGTTGCTCACCTCGCCCAGGGTGGCGCGGCAGTCGGCGTGCACCTTGCGCATCTCGCCGGACCGCAGGCGCAGGGTGGCGTAATCACCCTCGCGCGCCACCAGTTGCGCGGAGGTGCCGGCGCTGCGCGCCAGTTGCGCGCCCTTGCCGATCTTCAGCTCCACGCAGTGCACCACGCTGCCGATGGGCATGTTGCGCAGGGTCATGCAGTTGCCGGTGGCGATCGGCGCATCGTCGCCCGACTGCACCTGGTCGCCGGCCTTCAGCCCGGCCGGCGCGATGATGTAGCGGTATTCGCCGTCTTCGTACTTGATCAGCGCGATGTTGGCGGTGCGGTTGGGGTCGTACTCCAGCCGCTCCACGGTGCCGACCACACCGTCCTTGTCACGCTTGAAGTCGATGATGCGGTAACGCTGCTTGTGACCGCCGCCCTTGTGACGGGTGGTGATGCGTCCGCTGCCGTTGCGACCGCCGGTCTTGCTCTTCTTGTCCACCAGCGCGCGGAAGGGACCGCCCTTGTGGAGCCCCTCGCGCTTGACTCGGACAACGTGACGCTGACCGGGTGAAGTGGGTTTTGCCTTTGCTATCGCCATAGTCTTGTCCGCCTGGCTGTGGGGGACGCCGCTCAGGCGCCCTCGCCGAAGTTGATGTCCTGGCCTTCCTTCAGACGCACATAGGCCTTGCGGGTGTCGGCCCGCTTGCCCATGCGCTGACCGAAGCGCTTGCGCTTGCCCTTGACGTTGAGGACCTGGACCTTCTCCACGTCCACCTCGAACAGCAGCTCGACCGCGGCCTTGATCTCGGGCTTGGTGGCGTCGCGCGCCACCTGGAACACGAACTGGTTGTTGTTCTCGGCAGCGTTGACGCTCTTCTCCGAGACGATCGGGGACAGCAGGACCTTCATCAGTCGCTCTTTGCTGAACTTGCTCATGCCAGTTTCTCCTCGAGCTGCTTGAGGGCGCCGGCGGTGATGACCACCTTCTCGAAGCCGATCAGGGCCACGGGGCCGATCTCGTTCACGCCGCACACGCCGACGTGGTAGAGGTTGCGCGAGGCCAGCAGCAGGTTCTCGTCCACTTCCTCGACCACGATCAGCGCCTCGCGGATGCCCATGTCGTTCAGCTTGGCCACCAGTTGCTTGGTCTTGGGGGCGTCCACGCCGAAGCTGTCGACCACCACCAGGCGGTCCTGGCGCACCAGCTCGGAGAGGATGGAGCGCAGCGCGCCGCGGTACATCTTCTTGTTGACCTTCTGCTCATAGCTGC
>CAZVIG010000382.1:0-2723 GCA_964627395.1 uncultured Sedimenticola sp. | reverse complement strand
ATCCTGGCCCGGGTGGATGCGCTCGGGGCGCGGCATGTCACCGTCACCGGGGGAGAACCGCTGGCGCAGAAGGGATGTCGCGAACTGCTGCGGCGGCTCTGCGACCGTGGCTTCGCCGTGTCGCTGGAGACCAGCGGCGCCCTGGACATCGGCGACATCGATCCGCGGGTGAGCCGGGTGGTGGACCTCAAGGCGCCAGCCTCCGGCGAGAGCGGGCGCAACCGCTGGGAGAACCTGGCGCTGCTGCGGCCCGAGGATCAGGTGAAGTTCGTGATCGGCGACCGCGAGGATTACGACTGGAGCCGCGAGGTGGTGGCTCAGCACGGGCTGGCGGACCGCTGCGAGGTGCTGTTCTCGCCGGTGGCCGGTGAGCTGGCGCCGCGCGAGCTGGCCGAATGGATACTGGCGGACCGATTGCCGGTGCGCTTTCAGTTGCAGTTGCACAAAATCCTGTGGGGCGACGAGGCGGGACGATGAACCAGACGACGCGAAAGGCGGTGGTGTTGCTCTCCGGCGGGCTGGATTCGGCCACCGTGCTGGCGATGGCGCGCGAGCAGGGTTTCGCCTGCCACGCCCTGAGCTTCGACTACGGCCAGCGGCATGCCGCGGAGCTGGCGGCGGCGCGGCGGATCGCCGAGTCCCTGGGCGTGGCGGAACACAAGGTGCTCCCTCTGTCGCTGGATGCCATCGGCGGTTCGGCGCTCACCGACAGCGCCATCGCGGTGCCGGAGCGGGGCGGGGAGGGCATTCCCGTCACCTATGTGCCGGCGCGTAACACCGTCTTTCTGTCCATCGCCCTGGGCTGGGCCGAGGTCCTGGGGGCGCGCGACATCTTCGTGGGGGTGAACGCGGTGGACTACTCCGGCTATCCCGACTGCCGGCCCGCCTTCATCGAGGCCTTCGAGCGCCTGGCCAACCTCGCCACCCGGGCTGGAGTGGAGGGCGACCGCTTCCACATCCATGCGCCCCTGATCGAGATGACCAAGGCGCAGATCGTCTCCGCCGGCACCGCCCTGGGCGTGGACTACGGCCTCACCGTCTCCTGCTACCAGGCGGATGCCGAGGGCCGTGCCTGCGGCCGCTGCGACGCCTGCCGCTTCCGGGCCCAGGGCTTCGCCGAGGCCGGCCTGCCGGACCCCACCCGCTACCGCGACTGAAAGCCGCCTGGGTTTTCCAGCGCATTGATCCAAGTTAGGATGGCGCGGGGAATAAAGCGGCCTTCCGGCGCGTCCTGAGAACGATTCGGAGATTCAAAATACATCGTGGCGGCTGCAGCCGCCCATTCGGAGAGAGTCATGCAATTCGAGAATTTCATCGAGGCCCACTCGGCCATGCTCTGGGGGGCGTTCGTCATCGCGCTGGCGATGGGCGCGGTGGTAAACAAGACCAATTTCTGCACCATGGGTGCGGTGTCGGACTTCATCAACATGGGCGACACCGGCCGCCTGCGCGCCTGGCTGTTCGCCATCGCCGTGGCGGTGGTGGGAGTGAGCGTGCTCGAATATTTCGGGCTGGTGAATCCCGACAGTGCCTTCCCGCCCTACCGCGGCAGCCTGCTGCTGGTGGCGGAGAACGTCTTCGGAGGCCTGCTGTTCGGCATCGGCATGACGCTCGCCTCCGGCTGCGGCAACAAGACGCTGATCCGCATCGGCGGCGGCAACCTCAAGTCGCTGGTGGTGTTCTTCATCATCGGCGTGATCGCCTACTTCATGGTCAACCCCTTCCCGGGCAGCGACCAGACCCTGATGAGCGTGCTCTTCTACGACTGGATCCGTCCCCTGTCGGTGGACATGGGCACCAGCCAGGACCTGGGCACCGTGCTGGCCGGGGAGGAACAGGCATTGATGGGGCGCATCGCGATCGGCCTGCTGATCGGCGTGGCCCTGTTCTGGTTCGCCTTCAAGTCCACCGACTTCCGCGGCAACCGAGACCACATCCTGGGCGGCCTGGTGGTGGGGCTGGCGGTGCTCGCCGCCTGGTACGTCACCAGCAACATCCAGATCGACGCCGACGGCGAGGTGCTCAGCCTGAGCGAATACTACGAGCAGTGGGACATGCTGGCCGACTCCGAAGAGGGCAAGCCGGCCGCCCAGCGGCCCCTCTCGCCGCAGTCCTTCACCTTCATCAACCCGCTGGGGCAGAGCCTGGGCTACCTGGCCTCCGGCTTCCAGAGCAGCCTGCTCACCTTCGGCGTGGTGGCGGTGGCCGGGGTGATCCTAGGCTCCTTCCTCTATGCCCTGATCAGTCGCGGCTTCCGCTTCGAGTGGTTCAGCTCCGGGCGCGACTTCGTCAACCATGTGATCGGCGGCGTGCTGATGGGCTTCGGCGGCGTGCTGGCCATGGGCTGCACCATCGGCCAGGCGATCACCGGCATCTCCACCCTGGCGATCGGCTCCATGCTCACCTTCGGGGCCATCTTCCTCGGCTCGGCGCTCACCATGAAGGTGCAGTATTACAAGATGGTCTACGAGGACCAGGCCACCTTCTTCAAGGCGCTGATCACCGGCCTGGTGGACTTGCGTCTGCTGCCGCAGTCGCTGCGCCAGCTCGAGGCGGTTTGACCCGGCTTCGGGGCTTGAGCGCCGCGGCGGGTCGGGTATAATGCGCGCTTCCCGCCGCGGCGCACCTCCTGCTTCCGGCGAAGGGGTCGTTAGCTCAGTTGGTAGAGCAGCTGACTTTTAATCAGTTGGTCGCAGGTTCGAATCCTGCACGACCCACCATAT
>CAZVIG010000381.1:0-2735 GCA_964627395.1 uncultured Sedimenticola sp. | reverse complement strand
ATCCGAGATTGATGGCATGCGCCGCCGATTCCAGACGCTCACCATGGTCCAGGTGAATGGCCACCGGCACCCTGGCGCGCCGTGCCGCCGCCTCCACCGCGGGCATCAGCAGGTCGAAATCGAAGTACTCGAAGTGGGACTCCGCCAGGCTCAGGATGACCGGCGCCCGGCAGCGCTCCGCACCGTCCAGGATCCCTTGCAGGAAATCCAGGCTCACCAGATCGAAGGCGCCCACCGCATAGCGGTTGGCATGGGCGTGTTCCAGCATTGCTTTCATGTCCACGATCGGCATCGGCGCGTCCTCCTCGTCAGCGGCCCACGGCGGACCGGGGACCATTATCGCGCGGCTGTTGCAGCAGGTATATTCGAAGTTATCATGTGAATGATTCGAAATTTACGAATAACGAGGCCCGCGGTGCTCAACTTCAAGCAGCTCTTCTATTTCTGGAATGCCGCCCGCTACGGCGGCATCTCGCGTGCCGCCGAACAGCTCAACCTGACGCCTCAGACCATCAGCGGCCAGATCGGCGAGCTGGAACAGGCGCTGGACGTGGAGCTGTTCACCCGCAAGGGGCGGCGCCTGGAACTCACCGACGCCGGCAAGCTGGCCTTCACCCATGCCGAGGAGATCTTCCGCACCGGTCAGGAGCTGGAGGCCCTGCTGCGCGGTCACCGCAGCGATGAACGACTGCTGCTGCGGGTGGGCATCTCCGACGTGGTGCCCAAGTCGATCGCCTACCGACTGCTGTCGGCCGCCTACCGCATCGCCGAGCCGGTGCGCCTGGTATGCCTGGAGAACAAGCTGGACGAACTGTTCGGCGAGCTGGTGCAGCACAAGATCGACCTGGTGATCGCCGACCGTCCCCTGCCCCAGGGCCTGGGCGTCAAGGGCTACAGCCGCCTGCTGGGCGAGAGCGAGGTGCGCTTCTACGCGCATCCCGAACTGGCGGAACGCCACCGCGAGGACTTCCCCCGCTCGCTGGACGGCGCGCCGCTGCTGGTACCCAGCATGCAGAGCGCCCTGCGCGCCGGGCTGGAGCGCTGGCTGGCACGCCAGCGGGTGCTGCCGGAGATCGTGGGCGAGTTCGACGACACCGCCCTGATGAAGGCCTTCGGCGAGGCAGGGGCCGGCATCTTCCCGGCGCCGGCGGCCATCGCTCATGAACTGCAACGCCAGCACGGGGTGCAGGAACTGGGCGCGGCCGACGGCCTGAAGGCCGCCTACCACGTCATCTCCCTGGAACGCCGGATGCAGAACCCCGCAGTGGCGGCGATCGTCGAAGAGGCCAAGACGCATCTCCTCGATCCTGCCAAGGCCTGAAGGCGCCGCGGCGGGAGCCTTTCCCTGACTTCACCCCTCCCGAACGCCCGAAGGGTGCCGCTGTCCGGAGCGTGTGTCGATAAAGGGCCTGTGCACCGATATGGTCCCTCATGCCGCGGCTGAAGCCGCTCCCACAAACCGGAACGAGCACCCCAAAAGTGCCGATCCCGTCCCTCCCCCCGCGAGCGGGGGGGAGGCCAGGAGGGAGGAGATTGCCGCCTCCGATTCGGGCAGGCGGCGTGCGGCAACGGCCTGTCGATGAGCGGCCGGTCGCTCACATATTGGCGATCATGGCATCGCCGAACTGCGAGCAGCTCAGCAGGGTCGCCCCTTCCATCAGGCGCTCCAGATCGTAGGTGACGGTCTTGGCGCTGATGGTCTTGCCCATGGCATCGATGATGCGATCGGCGGCCTCGGTCCAGCCCATGTGACGCAGCATCATCTCCGCGGAGAGAATCAGCGAGCCGGGGTTGACCTTGTCCTGGCCGGCATACTTGGGCGCGGTGCCGTGGGTGGCTTCGAACATGGCCACGGTGTCGGACAGGTTGGCGCCGGGTGCGATGCCGATGCCGCCCACCTGGGCCGCCAGGGCGTCGGAGATGTAGTCGCCGTTCAGATTGAGGGTGGCGATCACGTCGTATTCCTTGGGGCGCAGCAGGATCTGCTGCAGGAAGGCGTCGGCGATCACGTCCTTGACCACGATCTCCCGGCCGGTGTTGGGGTTCTTGAAAGTGCACCAGGGGCCGCCGTCCAGCTCCACCGCGCCGAATTCCTCCTTCGCCAGCTCGTAGCCCCATTCCTTGAAGGCGCCCTCGGTGAACTTCATGATGTTGCCCTTGTGCACCAGGGTCACCGAGGCGCGGTCGTTGTCGATGGCATACTGGATGGCCTTGCGCACCAGGCGCTTGGTGCCCTCCTCCGAGACCGGCTTGATGCCGATGCCCGAGGTGCCGGGGAAGCGGATCTTGCTCACGCCCATCTCGTTCTGCAGGAAGTCGATCACCTTCTGCACCTCCGGGGTGCCGGCGGCCCATTCGATGCCGGCGTAGATGTCCTCGGAGTTCTCGCGGAAGATCACCATGTCGGTGTACTCGGGATGGCACAGCGGGCTGGGGGTGCCGTCGAAGTAGCGCACCGGGCGCAGACAGACGTACAGGTCCAGCTCCTGGCGCAGGCTCACGTTGAGCGAGCGGATGCCGCCGCCCACCGGGGTGGTCAGCGGGCCCTTGATGGACACCACATAGTCGCGCACCGCCTCCAGGGTCTCCTCCGGCAGCCAGACGCCCTCGCCATAGACGCGGGTGGCCTTCTCGCCGGCATAGATCTCCATCCAGGCGATGCGGCGCTTGCCGCCATAGGACTTCTCCACCGCGGCGTCCACCACCTTCTTCATCACCGGGGTGATGTCCACGCC
>CAZVIG010000380.1:0-2753 GCA_964627395.1 uncultured Sedimenticola sp. | reverse complement strand
CTCCCACAAGGGCTGCCCGGATTTCTTCGCTCCGGCATCGGCACCTGCCCGGTGGTCGTTCGGGGCTGTGGGAGCGGCTTCAGCCGCGACACCCGCTTGTTTCGGCCCCGAGTCGGGGCTGAAGCCCCTCCCACAAAGGCTGCCTCGCCCCATCCTCGAACGCCGTTATCACCACAGAGGACACAGAGCGCACAGAGTTTATTGATGGCAAAAGGCAGGGCGCGGAATTTCCTTGCAGGTGGGTCATCGGTTTGTCGGTCGCGGATTGCAGTCCCACCAGGGCAGACCCCAGCTCTTCACCCCTTCTGTGATCTCTGTGCCCTCTGTGGTTATCCCATCCAATTCAGGGCAGCATCTCCAGCGGGATCGGGAACACCGAGTCGCCGTCCACCGGGCCGCCGTCGAGGCTGATCCAGAGGTCGGTGTGGTCGTGCAGGGCGCGGTAGTACTGGATCTTGTCCTCCAGGCGCTGCAGGAAGGCCACCTGCTCGCGTGCCGGCCAGGCCTCCCAGTCGGCCAGCGAGAGGTTCATCACCTCGCCCTTGTAGGGCAGCCCCTCGATGTACTCGCGCATGAAGCCCAGGTCGGCCAGGCTGTTGCCCTTGCCGGCGGTGGTGGCGGTGGTCTCGCCCAGCTTTTCGGGGTCGCGCGCGATGGTGGCCGCCAGGCTCTTGAGTTCGTTGAGGAAGTTGTCGGGCGAGAGCAGCCCCTCCTCGGCGGTCTGCAGCACCTGGCGCAGGATGTCGTGGAGGTCGGAGAGCTGGTCGCGGGTGAGCAGCACCAGCACGTCCAGGGTGCGCTTGTCCGGGTGGCGGATGTCGTGGTCCAGCAGCCAGGCGTTGAACACCCGCGGGATGCGTCCGCCCTCGGTCTTGCGCAGATAGCGCATGCGCAGGGCGTAGCCCAGCTTGGCGATCTTGGACTTCAGCTCGGCGAGGCGGGGATTGGCTTCCGGTTCCGGCTCGGCGGGTTTCTGCGGGCGCCGGCCTGTGGCGGCCACCTGTACCTGGAGGGTGATCTGGCCCGCCAGGGTGTCGAGCACATGGCCGAACTCCTGCAGGTCGCCGGTGGGCACCCCGTAGTAGAGGCTGCCCACGCCCGGGAAGCGCGACAGCTCGCGGTAGCGGGCCGCGGCGCGTTCGTGGTCGGCGCGGGTGGCGGGGGTGAGCAGGTGCAGCACGAAGATGGCGATGCCCTTCTGCTGCGCCAGGCGGTTGAGCTGGCGCGCGCTCAGGCCGGTGGCCGACAGGGGATCGTCGGGGTCGCGCGGGCCGGCGTCGGTGATCAGCACGATGTAGCGCGCGGCATGGTCCTGCCAGTCCATGCGGTCGATGGCGCGTTTGATGCCGGCATAGGCATCCTCGCGGAAGTCCTGGCTGGAGATCTGCGCCGCCTTGAGGTTCTTCACCTGTTCCAGGAAGGAGCCGGGGTTGCGGCCCTGCTCCAGGGTGACATAGGTGCGGGTCAGGTATTCCAGTTCCGGGGTCGCCTTCAGGTTGTCGCGGAAGGCGACCAGGCCGAAGTCCACGTTGCCCAGCAGGCCGGCGTCGCCCAAGGCGTCGTAGATCTTCATCACCGCCTCGCGGGTGCGGTCGATGTAGGGATCCATCGACAGGGTGGAGTCGATCACGAACACCAGGCCGGCGTTGTAGCCGGGATCCGGGGCGACGGCCGGTGTGGCCTTCTTGGCCTTGGACTTGCGCGGCGCCTCGGCGGGGTCCTGCAGCGGCACGCTGGCCACCTCCAGCATGCGCGCCCGCTCGTCGCCCAGGTAGATGTCGCGGTGCGCCAGGATGGGCACCAGGTAGAAGTCCTTGCGGATGTCCAGCCTGCCCGGCGGCTGGATGGCCACCACCGGCGAGTCGGGCAGGGTGCGCCCCGCCACCGCGGCCTCGTAGAGGGCCTGGTAGCGCTTCATGTCGCCGGAGTCGATGAGCTGCTTCAGGGCGGTGGCGCTGCGGAACAGCAGGGCCCGGTCGTGGTCCTTGGGCTCGCGGAAGGCGACCGTCAACCCCTGGTTCCAGTCGATGGCGTCGCTGCCCTTGATCCAGCCCTCGATCTGGCCGTGACGCCCCGTCCCCACCTGCAGCCACTGCTGGCCGTTCTGCTTCTTGCGCGCATAGACGTAGTAGGCGGTGAAGGGCGTCACCGGCTTGCCGGTGGCGCCGGGCGCGGCGTGCAGCCGGCCGCCGGGGATCACCAGTACCCGCTGGTAGAGGCTCTGCTTGCCGGGCATCAGCAGCGGCGTGCGTTCGGCCGCGGCCAGCGCGGGCAGCAGCGCCAGCAGACACAGGAGGGCGAGGGGGATTCGCATCGCTTTCATCGGATCACTTCCATAACAGCATCAGGCGGCGGGCGCGGGCGTCGCCGGCGGCGGCCGCCTGCTCGATCCGCGCCTGCAGCGCCGCCAGGGCCTCGTCGGCGTCCGCCATGCCGGCGCGTTGGGCCTTGAGGTACCACTTGCGGGCCTGGAGTTCGTCCGGCGTCTGGAACAGGCCGTCCTTGCGGAAACTGGCGGGGTCGGCGGCGCGTCCCAGCGTCATCGCCGAGGGGCCGTGGCCCTCGCGCGCGGCGAAGTAGTAGAGCAGCAGGGCGTCGTCGAGGCGGCCTTCCTTCTCGAACCGTTGCGCCGCCTGCCAGGCCCGTTCCAGATCGGGCTTCGGCTGGGCGCGCAGCTCGCGGATCAGGCGCCGGGCCGCGGCGCCGGGGCCGCTGTCCTCGGGCGCGGCGGCCTCGGGCTGCGCCGGCTCGCC
>CAZVIG010000379.1:0-2766 GCA_964627395.1 uncultured Sedimenticola sp. | reverse complement strand
GGGCGTCATCGCCTTGCCGTCGGGGCCATAGAGCAGCCCCTTGAGCGGCGCTGGTCTCTCGGCACAGAGACGCAAAAACGTCAGAATTCTTTACACTCCGCCGATTTTGTCGCCAGTCGCCGGGCCGGCTGTTTCATCTAACTAATGGATATTGAAAAACAAACCGGCTGTTCCGACAAAAGCGGCATTATCCCTGCATGCACTCCTGGTAAGACGGCCGAACCGCTTCGACCGCCGGCAGTTTCGACAACGACCGTCCCGACTGGAACCCGTCGGGACACAAGATCCAACAACTTGCCCGCACCGGCTGGATCGGTCGAAAGGGATTTTTTCTCCCGGTATCCGGCTTTCCTTCGGGTAGGAGGAGAATCCGCATGTCACAACAGCGACCAATATCCGCTGCTCACGGTACCCCCGGGAAGATAGCCTGGCCTATTGGGCTGATGCTCATCGGGAGCGTCGGGGCAACGCCGGTGTCACTGGTATTCGAAAAAGACGTCGATGTGAACAGTGGCCTCGAGGTTTTCGTCCAGGGTTACCCCACCTTGGCCGATCTGCTGGCCGATACGAACGGTGGCGGGGAGTTTTCCGCGCTCGACGTCACCCCCAGCTATTCGATCGCCGGCGCCTTCTTCGATGGAAACTACAACCTGGTGTTCGAAAAAGACGCCGATGTGAACAGTGGCCTGGAGGTTTTCGTCCAGAGTTACCCCACCTTGGCCGATCTGCTGGCAGATACGAATGGAAGCGGGGAGTTTTCCGCGCTCGACGTCACCCCCAGCTATTCGATCGCCGGCGCATTCTTCGATGGAAACTACAACCTGGTGTTCGAAAAAGACGTCGATGTGAACAGTGGCCTCGAGGTTTTCGTGCAGAGCTACCCCGCGTTGAGTGACTTGCTGGGGGATACCAACGGAGGCGGGGAGTTTTCCGCTCTCGACGTCACCTCGTCGTATTCGATTCGGGGTGCCTACGACGTGGTGTCCAGTGGTGGTGGAGGTGGTGCCGGTGGAGGTGGTGGTGCAGGCGGAGGCGCCGCTCCTCCTCCGACCGGGACCGTGCCGGAACCGGCGATCGGGTGGCTGCTGTTCGCGGGGTTGGGGCTCCTCGGGTTTTCCAGCGTCCCGCGATGCCGTATCCGTTGAGGCGACCAGCCGGCGACACGATCCCCGCAGGGTGTCGATCCCCGGCCCTGCCGGTCTTGGTCAGATAGGAGGAGTGGGGGAACTGCGGCTCTCTGGCAGTCCCTCGCGCCGCCGGCACCAACCCGTCAACTGATCAGTTGCAGGAACTCGTTGCGGGTGTTCTGGTTGTCGCGGAAGGTGCCCAGCATCACCGAGGTGCGCATCTCGCTGTTCTGTTTCTCCACCCCGCGCATCATCATGCACAGGTGGCGGGCATGGATGCTCACCGCCACCCCGTGCGCGCCGGTCACCTCCATGATGGCATCCGCGATCTGTTTGGTGAGGTTCTCCTGGATCTGCAGGCGGCGCGCGAACATGTCCACGATGCGCGCGATCTTGGACAGGCCGATCACCTTGCCGTTGGGCAGATAGGCGACATGGGCGCGGCCGATGAAGGGCAGCAGGTGGTGCTCGCACAGCGAGTAGAGTTCGATGTCGCGCAGGATCACCATTTCGTCGTTTTCGGTCTCGAAGACGGCGTTGTTGAGGACTTCCTTCAGATCCTGCTCGTAGCCGCGGGTGAGGAAGGCGATGGCGCGGGCGGCCCGTTCCGGGGTCTTCAGCAGGCCCTCCCGGGAGAGGTCCTCCCCCACGTGTTCGATGATCTCGCGGTAGGCGGCGACCAGGGCGTCGTGATGGGTTTCGGGGTCGTGGGTCATGGCGCTCCGTCCTGGGAAATTATGTCGCATGCCCAACCTTACTAGAGGGTCGGCGGGCGCTCAACCGCCCCCCCGCCAGCGCGGGAACTCCGCTACACTGAAAGACGTCCAATGAGGGTTGGAACAAGCACAACAGAGGGGATTCGCCATGAAACGACTCGTCATCGGAACGGCGCTGGCTGCGACCCTGGTCAGCGGATGCACCACCAACGACCCCAACCAGCGGGCCAAGGCGGGGGCGGCCATCGGTGCCGTGGTGGGCGCCATCGCCGGTCACCAGGTCGATCACGGCGCCGGCAAGTGGGTGGGCGCCGCGGTGGGCGCGCTGGCCGGTGCTGCGGTGGGCAACTACATGGACAACCAGCAGCGTGCCTTCGAGCAGTCGCTGGCGCAGGAACGCCAGGCGCATCAGCTCGAGATCGAGCGTCTCAAGGACGACACCCTCAAGCTGAGCATCGACTCGGAGGTCTCCTTCGACTTCGACAGTGCGCGCATCAAGCCCGCCTTCCGTCACTCGCTGGACAAGCTGGCGGACGTGCTGCGCAAGTACAACCGCACCGTGGTGCATATCGTGGGTCACACCGACAGCACCGGTTCGGCCGATTACAACCTGGACCTGTCGCGGCGTCGCGCCGAGGCGGTGGCCGACTATCTCGCCTCGCGCGGGGTGCCGCGTGACCGTTTGCGCACCGAAGGGCGCGGCGAGTCCGAGCCGCGGGCCAGCAACGCCACCGCGGCCGGGCGTCAGTTGAACCGGCGCGTGGAGATCTACGTCAAACCCATCGTCGAGGGCGAGGAATACAGGGCCTACGAGTCGCCGCGGTATTAACGGTGAGCGGGTCCCTAACGGAGAATTCGATGAAGCGGTTGATCGTGTGGGTGATGCGGGTGAGTGTGGCCTGGGTGCTGCCTGCGGTGGCGGG
>CAZVIG010000378.1:0-2780 GCA_964627395.1 uncultured Sedimenticola sp. | reverse complement strand
AGCATGGTCACCTTCAGATTCTCGTGCTCCTTGGCGAAGTCCTTGATCACACGCCCGGCGGCCCCAGGGTCCTCCTGGGAGAATGCCAGCACCAGCGGACCCACCAGCCCGTCGGACAGACATTCGAATTCAGTGCCTTCCAGCGCGCGGCGGGCCAGCGTGTTCTTGACCACACGGAGATAGACGCCGTTGTTGCGCGCAGCCTTGCGCAACTCGGTCATCTCCTCCACGGTCAGGCCACGGTACTCGGCCGCCACGGCGGAATAGGCACTGCCTGCCACCTCAGCTACTTCGGCGACGATGGCCTTTTTCTGCTCGAAATTGAGTGCCAAGGTCGTCACCTCCCGACAACGTATGGGACTGCGTCCCGTTGAACACCGCAGGGCCGCCAACCGGCCCTGCCTGTCTGGTGCACCGTCACCGGAAGCCATGTCCGATTACGGAGCGCCATCTGCGCAGGAGATTAAGTTCTCGCAAGAGAACGCCTGCGGTCTTTGACAGCCGCCGCCGCGAGGGCGGCCGCTCCAAAGTTCTGGCCCCTCCCCCGCGGGGAAGGGGCACGGATCAGTTGATCTTCAGCGATCCCAGGTCCACCGTCAGGCCGGGGCCCATGGTGGAGGAGACGGTGACCTTCTTCAGGTACACGCCCTTGGAGGAGGCGGGCTTGAGCTTCTTCAGCTCGTTGATCAGCGCCTCCAGGTTGGTCACCAGGTCCTCGGGCTTGAAGCCCACCTTGCCGATGGATGCGTGCACGATGCCCGCCTTGTCGGTGCGGAAACGCACCTGACCGGCCTTGGCATTCTTCACCGCGGTGGCCACGTCCGGGGTCACGGTGCCCACCTTGGGGTTGGGCATCAGGCCGCGCGGGCCCAGAATCTGACCCAACTGGCCCACCACGCGCATCGCGTCGGGGGCGGCGATCACCACGTCGAAGTCCAGATTGCCCTTCTTGACCTCCTCGGCGAGATCCTCCATGCCCACCACGTCGGCGCCGGCCTCCTTCGCCGCCTCGGCCGCGGGGCCCTGGGCGAACACCGCGACACGCACGTCCTGGCCGGTGCCGGCGGGCATGATGGCCGAGCCGCGCACCACCTGGTCGGACTTACGCGGGTCGACGCCGAGGTTGACCGCGACGTCGATGCTCTCGGGAAACTTGACGCTGGACAGCTCGTTCAGCAGAGCGAAGGCCTCGTCGGCCGGGTACTGGCGTGCCGGATCCACCTTCTCGGCGATCGCCTTCATGCGTTTGCTCATCCTGGCCATTATTCGACACCCTCCACATCGAGACCCATGCTGCGCGCCGAACCGGCGATGGTGCGCACGGCGGCATCCATGTCGGCGGCGGTGAGATCCGGCTCCTTGGTGCGCGCGATCTCCTCGAGCTGTTCGCGGGTCACCTTGCCCACCTTCTCGGTGTTGGGGCGGCCGGAGCCCTTGGCGATGCCGGCGGCCTTTTTCAGCAGCACCGACGCCGGGGGCGTCTTCATGATGAAGGTGAAGGACTTGTCGTTGTAGACGGTGATCACCACCGGAATCGGCAGGTCCTTCTCGATGTTCTGGGTCTGGGCGTTGAACGCCTTGCAGAACTCCATGATGTTCACGCCGTGCTGGCCCAGGGCGGGGCCGACCGGCGGGCTGGGGTTGGCCGACTGCGCCGGCACCTGCAGCTTGATATAGGCTTGGATCTTCTTGGCCATGATTACCTCTGTTGTGAGTACAAGCGGCCGGGACTCTCACCCGGCCTCCTCGATACGGCCCGCAGCCGCGGGCACCTCGTCAGGTCTTCTCGACCTGGCTGAATTCCAGATCCACCGGCGTGGAACGCCCGAAGATCAGCACCGACACCTTGAGCCGGCTCTTGTCGTAGTCGACCTCCTCGACCACGCCGTTGAAGTCGTTGAAGGGGCCGTCGATGACGCGCACCACCTCGCCCGGCTCGAACATCACCTTCGGGCGCGGCTTCTCCACGCCCTCCTGCATGCGCTGCAGGATCGCCTCGGCCTCCTTGTCGCTGATCGGCGCGGGCCGGTCCCCGGTGCCGCCGATGAAGCCCATCACCTTGGGCACGTCCTTGACCAGGTGCCAGGCGTCGTCGGTCATCTCCATCTGCACCAGCACATAGCCGGGGAAGAACTTGCGCTCGCTGCGCCGCTGGGTACCGCCGCGCATCTCCACCACCTCCTCGGTGGGGACCAGGATCTCGCCGAACAGGTCTTCCATGCCGGCGCGCTTGATGCGCTCCTCCAGCGAGCGCTTGACCTGCTGCTCGAAGCCGGAATAGGCGTGAATCACGTACCAGCGCTTGGCCATATCAACCCCGTCCCGTTGCGTAACGCACGATCATGAACAGAATGGAATCCACCGCCCACAGGAACAGCGCCATCACCAGTACGAAGATGACGATGATGAGCAGGGTCTGCAGGGTCTCCTGGCGCGAGGGCCAGACCACCTTGCGCACCTCGGTGCGCGATTCCATGGCGAAGCGCCAGATGCTGCGCCCGATCTGCGTCTGCAGCGTCACCAGGCCGGCCACGCCGACCACCGCCAGCAGGCCGAGCAGACGCACCCAGGTGGGCTGGTCCTGGAACTGGTAGAACCCGACGATACCGGCCACCAGCAGCCCGACCGCCACCACCAGCTTCAGGGTGTCGGCGAAGGAACCTCCGCCCTCGTTTTGTGCTTCTGCGCTCATGCTCTGCCGAATCTGGCAGGCCAGGAGGGACTCGAACCCCCAACCTGCGGTTTTGGAGACCGCTGCTCTACCAATTGAGCTACTGGCC
>CAZVIG010000377.1:0-2796 GCA_964627395.1 uncultured Sedimenticola sp. | reverse complement strand
GCGCCAGGCGGTGGAGCGGATGCACCGCCGCTACCTGGCGCTCGCCGCGCCGGGATCTTCTGCGCCCGACGGCGGTCACACCTGACATCGCTTTACCTGCTCTCACCGCTGGCGGACAATATCGGGATTGCCCGACCGCCATGCCGCCCCGGAGGGGCCCGTGTCCGACGTCATCCTCTTCGAACACCCGCTGAACGAGAAATGCCGCACCCTGCTGCGGCTCTCGCACCTGTTCGACCAGCTCGACTACCATGCCCCAGAGGACAACCCCTGGCACGCCCGCGCGGCGCTGCGCGCCCTGCTCGACATCTCGGTGATCCTGGCGCGCGCCGACATCAAGTCGGAGCTGCTCAAGGAGATGGACCGCTATCAGGCCTCGCTGTCGCGCATGGCCGACCTGCCGCACGTGGACCACGACCGCCTGCAGCACATCCTGCAGAGCCTGCGCCAGGCGCAGCAGGCCATCCAGGGGGTGAAGGGACAGCTCGGCGCGGCGCTGCGCAAGAGCGAATTCCTCAACAGCGTGTTGCAGCGCAGCGCCATCCCCGGCGGCGGCTTCGACTTCGACCTGCCGCAGCTCCACTACTGGCTGGCGCAGCCCCATGCGGAGCGCCTGCTGCAGTTCGACGACTGGCGCAGCGAGGTGAACGCGGTGCACGAGGCGGTGGAGCTGCTGCTGGGCCTGATCCGCCACAGCACCACCTTCAGCCGCCAGGAGGCGCGCGCCGGTTTCTATCAGCAGAGCCTGCCGGGCGACGCATCGGTGCAGATGGTGCGGGTGCGCCTGCCCGCGGACAGCCCGGTGTATGCCGAGATCAGCGGCGGCAAGCACCGCTTCAGCATCCGCTTCATGGACAGCAGCGACTGGGAACACCCGGTGCAGACCGCGCGCAACCTGCCCTTCGACCTCAACGTGTGCATCATATGACCGAAGAGAAGCCCTCGCCGCGAACCGTCGCCTGCCCCACCTGCGGCAAGCCGGTGCCCTGGAGCCCGGCCTCGCGCTGGCGCCCCTTCTGCAGCGAGCGCTGCAAGCTCATCGACCTGGGGGAATGGTTGTGCGAGGAGAAGCGCATCCCCGGCGATCCCGCGCCGGACGGCGGGGAACCGGAGGGTTTCGAGCACTGATCAGAAGGAACGCTGGGCGCGCAGCGGGAACTCCGCCACCCACTGGTCCTCGCCCACCGCCAGATTGACGCGCAGCCGCACCGCCTCGGGATCGGGATCGATCCGCCAGCCGTCGCCGGGCCGCCGCTGCACCAGCGGCTCGGCAAGTTGGTGCGCGCTGTCGTCGAACTGCTGCACCACCAGGCGCAGCCCCTCGGGCAGTTTCTCGCCCACCAGGCGCAGCCCGCGGCCAGCGGGGTCCGGCCCCAGCACCACCGCGAAGTCCTTCGCATAGGCGCCGCAGGGCGCCGCCCAGGCGCGGCACTCGTCGTCCAGGCTCATCACGTGCATGCCCATATTGGGGGCGATCTGGGCGCGCCTGCCCACCAGGGTCCAGCTCGCCACCAGCCCCAGGCCGAGAATGATGTAGAAGATCAGATAGCGGTTGAATCTCATATCAGCCCCCGAATACCGGCGATGCCCTGGGCGCCGTGGCGCCAGGCCTCGGGCAGCAAGGCCGGCCGCATGCCGCCCAGGGCATACACCGGCAGCGGTAGCTCGCGCACCCAATCCGCGAACCGTTCCCAGCCCAGCGGTCCGGAGTCGGGATGGCTGGGGGTGGCCAGCACCGGCGAGAGCACCGCGAAATCGACCCCCAGCGCCTGGGCCCGCGCCAGGTCCTCCGGGCCGTGGCAGGAGGCGGCCAGCCAGCCGTCCACCGTCGGGAGCCGTTCCAGGGCACGCAGCTCGCGGCCGTTGAGATGCAGGCCGTCGCCGCCGGAGAGCCCCATCGCCGAATTGACCAGCAGGCGCGCCTGCGCCGCCCGGCAGCGCGCCAGGACGGCATGGAACAGCCGCTCCCGCTCCGGCTCCGCCAGGCCGAACACGCGGAACTGCACCAGCCGAATGCCGGCGTCCAGGGCACGTTCCAGGGCGGCCAGGAAATCCGTCTCGGAGGTCGCCTGGGGCGGGGTGATCCAGTAACGGTCGGGCAGTTGCAGGGCGGTCACCACCGGGCGATCCGCCGCCGGCATCGGATACCCGCCCAGCGCCTCGGGCGCCACCCAAGCCAGCGGCTGGCCCTCGCGTCCCTGCGGCTCGCCTTCCCAGGCATCCACCCGGAACAGCTCCAGCACCACGCGGCGGTCGGGATAGGCGTGGGGCACCCGGATCAGGGGCCGGAGGCTGCGCGGGCGGATCCCCAGCTCCTCGTCCAGCTCGCGCGCCAGTGCCTGCTCCGCGGACTCGCCCGACTCGCGCTTGCCGCCGGGGAACTCCCAGAGCCCGCCCTGGTGGGCGTCGGCATGGCGGCGGGTCAGCAATACCCGCCCACGGGGATCGACCAGGGCCGCGGCGACCACATGAACGGCCTCGCCCGCGCCGGGCTCAGCTTCGGTACTCGGCGTTGATCTTGACGTAGTCATAGGAGAGATCGCAGGTGAGCACGCGCGTCTCCGCGTCGCCGGTCCCCAGCGCCACGCGGATGGTGTAACTGGGCTGTGCCATCACCTCCGCGCCGTCTTCCTCGCGGTAGTCCGGATCGCGTCCCCCGTCGCGCACGATGGAGACATCGTCCAGCCAGATGCGTACCGCCTCGATGTCCAGCTCCACCCCGGCGCGCCCCACCGCGGCCAGGATGCGCCCCCAGTTGGGGTCGCCGGCGAACAGGGCGGTCTTGACCAGCGGCGA
>CAZVIG010000376.1:0-2796 GCA_964627395.1 uncultured Sedimenticola sp. | reverse complement strand
ACTCCGACCAGGTGATGTACTACCGCGAGGACAAGAAGGGGCAGATCCTGCAGGAGGGGATCAACGAGGCGGGCGCCATGTCCTCCTGGATCGCCGCCGCGACCGCCTACAGCAATCATGGCGTGACCATGATCCCCTTCTATATCTATTACTCCATGTTCGGCTTCCAGCGCGTGGGCGACCTCGCCTGGGCGGCCGGCGACATGCAGGCGCGCGGCTTCCTGCTGGGCGGCACCGCCGGGCGCACCACCCTGGCGGGCGAGGGCCTGCAGCACCAGGACGGCCACAGTCATCTGCAGGCGGCCACCATCCCCAACTGCCGCAGCTACGATCCCACCTTCGCCTACGAGCTGGCGGTGATCCTGCATCACGGCATGAAGGTGATGTACGAGGATCAGGAGAACGTCTTCTACTACGTCACCGTAATGAACGAGAACTATCCCCAGCCGGCCATGCCCGAGGGGGTGGAAGAGGGCATCGTGCGCGGCCTCTATCGCCTGCGCCAGGGCTCGCGCAAGAAGAAGCGGGTGCAGCTCATGGGCTCCGGCACCATCCTGCGCGAGGTGATGGCCGCGGCGCATCTGCTGGAGGACGAATGGAACGTCGCGGCGGACGTCTGGAGCGCCACCAGCTTCAACGAGCTGCGCCGCGACGGCATCGACGTGGAACGCTGGAACCTGCTGCATCCCACGCGCAAGCCGCGGGTGCCCTATGTGCAGCAGGCCCTGGGCGACGCCAAAGGGCCGGTGGTAGCGGCCACCGACTACATGCGCGCCTTCCCGGATCAGATCCGGCCCTATCTGGGCGACCGGCACTTCATCGCCCTGGGCACCGACGGCTTCGGCCGCTCCGATCTGCGCTCGCAGTTGCGCAAGCACTTCGAGGTGAATCGCTACTACGTGGTGGTGGGGGCGCTCAAGGCGCTCGCGGACATCGGCGAGATCGAGCCCAAGGTGGTGGCGCAGGCGATCAAGGCCTACAAGATCGACCCGGAAAAACCCAATCCGGTGACGGTGTGATCGGGGAGGCAGCACGATGAGTCAGATCAAGGAAATCCAGCTCCCCGACATCGGCGACTTCAAGGATGTCGAGGTGATCGAGATCCTGGTATCGCCCGGCGACCGGGTGGAGCCCGAGCAGTCGCTGATCACCCTGGAGAGCGACAAGGCCACCATGGAGATCCCCTCGCCCGAGGGTGGCATGGTGCGTGAGGTGAAGGTCGCGATCGGCGACAAGATCAACCAGGGCGATCCCATCGTGACCCTGGAGACGGGCGAGGCGGAGGCCGAGGCGCCGGCCGCGGAAGAGCTCGGGGCACCCGCCCAGGCGGAAGCGGCCGAGCCGGCGCCCGCCGAGCCCGCCCCGGCCCCCGAGGCGCCCGCGGCATCCGCAGGCGGGCAGCGCATCCCGGTGACGGTGCCCGACATCGGCGACTTCAAGGACGTCGAGGTGGTCGAGGTGCTGGTGGGCGACGGCGACCATGTCGAGAAGGAAGGCTCGCTGATCACCCTGGAGACCGACAAGGCCACCATGGAGATTCCCTCGCCGGCCGCCGGCACGGTGCGCGACATGAAGATCCGGGTCGGTGATCGGGTTAACCAGGGCGACCCTATCTGCGAGCTGGAGACCGAGGCCGCGCCCGCCGCCGAGCCGGCGCCTCCGGCGCAACAGGCGCCCGAGCCCGCGAAGCCGGCCCCGGCGGCCGCCCCCGCCTCCGCGACGCACGAGCGTCTGCCGGGCGAGAAGCCGGCGCGCAAGCGTCCGGTGATCGCCAAGCCCTCGGATGCCCCCAAGGGGCGCGCCCACGCCAGCCCGGCGGTGCGCCGCTTTGCGCGCGAGCTGGGGGTGGACCTCTACCATGTGCCGGGCACCGGGCCCAAGGGACGCATCACCAAGGAGGACGTGCAGAACTTCGTCAAACGCACCCTCGCCGAGGGTGCGCCCGAGGTGGCGGCCACGGGCCCGCTGCAACTGCCGCGTCCGCCGGAGGTGGACTTCAGCCAGTTCGGCGAGATCGAGGAGGTGGAGCTGGGCCGCATCAAGAAGCTCAGCGGCAAGCACCTGCACAACGCCTGGCTGGGCATACCGCATGTCACCCAGTTCGACGAGGCGGACATCACCGAGCTGGAGGCCTTCCGCAAGGGTCTCAAGGCGCGCGCCGAGCAGGAGGGCGTGCGGCTCACCTTCATGCCCTTCCTGATGAAGGCGCTGGCCGCGGCGCTCAAGACCTATCCGCAGTTCAACGCCTCCCTGGCACCGGATGCGGAACATCTGATCCTGAAAAAATACGTCCACATCGGCATCGCGGTGGACACCCCCAACGGCCTGATGGTGCCGGTGGTGCGCGACGTGGACCAGAAAGGCATCTTCGATCTGGCGCGCGATCTGCTGGACGTCAGCTCGCGCGCGCGCGAGGGTAAGCTGTCACCCGGCGACATGCAGGGCGGCTGCATCTCCATCTCCAGCCTGGGCGGCATCGGCGGCACCCAGTTCACCCCCATCGTGAACGCGCCGGAGGTGGCGATCCTGGGCGTCTCGCGCGCCGAAATGAAACCCAAGTGGAACGGGTCCGAATTCGAGCCGCGCCTGATCATGCCCTTCAGCCTGTCCTATGATCACCGGGTGATCGACGGCGCTGAGGGGGTGCGTTTCACCACCCATCTGAGCGGCCTGCTGGGCGATATCCGGCAGTTGGTGCTGTAGGTCGTTGGGCGTTATTGAAGAAACCGATTGTGTAGGGGGACCGCCTGCGCTCGAATGGCGCAGACGACTTAACCCGAAATATTTTGCCCGGGA
>CAZVIG010000375.1:0-2806 GCA_964627395.1 uncultured Sedimenticola sp. | reverse complement strand
GCCCACATGGCCACCTATGGCGGCGACTTCCAGCGCCTGCGCGCCCGCTTCGTGGAGTTCCTGCACCACCTGCCCTTCTACGGCCTGGCGGTGATCTGCGCCGACGACGCCAATGCGCGCGGCCTGCTGCCGGACGTCACCCGGCGGGTGCTCACCTACGGCTTCGACCCGGCCGCCGACGTGCGCGGCGACAGCCTGCGCCAGGAGGGTCGGGTGACCCGCTTCGGCGTCACCCTGCCGGGCGGCCGTCGCTTCGAGGTGGAGCTGGCGATGCCGGGCCGGCACAACGCCCTCAACGCCCTGGCGGCGATCGCGGTGGGGCAGGAGATGGGACTGGAACCGGCCGCCATGCAGCGCACCCTGGCGC
Organism: uncultured Sedimenticola sp.; assembly: GCA_964627395.1. Taxonomy (GTDB): domain Bacteria; phylum Pseudomonadota; class Gammaproteobacteria; order Chromatiales; family Chromatiaceae; genus MONJU. Next base: position 2,439 of record CAZVIG010000375.1, on the reverse strand, counting down.
GCTTCCAGGGCATCGGCCGGCGCTTCCAGGTGCGCGAATGCCCCCTTCCCGACGGCGGCGAGGTGATGCTGGTGGACGACTACGGCCACCACCCCCGCGAGCTGGAGGCCACCCTCTCGGCGGTGCGCGCCGGCTGGCCGCAGCGGCGCCTGGTGCTGGCCTTCCAGCCGCATCGCTACAGCCGCACCCGCGACAGCTTCGAGGACTTCGCGCGGGTGCTCAGCGAGCCGGACCTGCTGCTGCTGTCCGAGGTGTTCGCGGCCGGCGAGGCGCCCATCGCCGGCGCCGACGGACGCGCCCTGGCGCGCGCGGTGCGCGCCCGCGGCCGCGTGGACCCGGTGTTCGTGGAACGGATCGAGGAGCTGCCGGAGCTGCTGCGCGGGATGCTGCGCGACGGCGACATCGTGCTCACCATGGGCGCCGGCAGCATCGGCCAGGTGGCCGCGGGACTGGAGGAGGCGCTATGTCGTTGAAACCGGACATCCAGCGAGCGGATCGGTCACGCCTGCTGCTGCGCATGGGCTGCGGCGAGACCCTGGACCTGTGGCATCTGCAGTGGCTGCGGGCGCAGCGGCCGCGTCCGTCCGCCGCAGCGGCCGGCAAGGCGCCGCGCAAGCCGGAGGGCAGGCGATGATGGCCGCCCCCCGCATCCCGGCCCTGCGCGGCGAGCTGCGCCGCGACGAACCCCTGGCGCGCCACACCAGTTGGCGGGTCGGGGGCCCTGCGCGCGTCTTCTACCGGCCGGCGGATGCCGAGGATCTGGCGGCCTTCCTGCAGCAGCTCCCGTCCGGGGAGCCGCTGCTGTGGCTGGGGCTGGGGAGCAACCTGCTGGTGCGCGACGGCGGCTTCCCCGGCAGCGTGATCGCCCTGCAGGGGCGGCTGGCGGAGATCGAGCCGCGCCCCGAACAGCGCCTGTGGTGCGGCGCCGGCGCCTCCTGCGCCCGCATCGCCCGGGTGGCGGCCCGCGCCGGGCTCACCGGGGCCGCCTTCCTCGCCGGCATCCCCGGCACCCTGGGCGGGGCCCTGGCGATGAACGCCGGCGCCTTCGGCGGCGAGACCTGGGAGCGGGTGCTGGAGGTGCAGACCATCGACCGTGCCGGCACCCTGCGGCGCCGCGGCCCCGGGGATTTCCAGGTCGCCTACCGCGAGGTCCGCGGGCCCGAGGGGGAATGGTTCACCGGCGCCCTGCTGCAGCTCGGGCAGGGCGACGTGGCGGCGGAGCAGGCGGCGATCCGCGCCCTGCTGGAGCGGCGCGCCGCCACCCAACCCACTGGCCTGCCCAGCGCCGGCTCCACCTTCCGCAATCCGCCCGGCGACCACGCCGCGCGCCTGATCGAGGCCGCCGGGCTGAAGGGCTGCCGCATCGGCGGGGCGGAGGTCTCGCAGCGGCACGCCAATTTCATCATCAACACGGGGGATGCGACCGCCGCCGACATTGAGGCCCTGATCGAACACGTCCAGACCGAGGTGGAGCGCCGCTTCGGCGTCGTTCTGCAGCCGGAAGTGCATCGCGTGGGGGTGCCGGCATGAGCGTGCGGGCGGAAGACTTCGGCCGGGTGGCGGTGCTGATGGGCGGCTGGAGCGCCGAGCGCGAGGTCTCCCTGGTGAGCGGGCGCGCGGTGCTGGAGGGGCTGCGCGCGCGCGGGGTGGACGCACATGCGGTGGACATGGGGCGCGACGTGCTCCGGGTGCTGGCCGACGGCGGCTACGACCGGGTGTTCAACGTGGTGCACGGGCGCGGCGGCGAGGATGGCGAGCTGCAGGGTCTGCTGGAGATCGCGGGCATCCCCTATACCGGCTCCGGGGTGCTGGGCTCGGCGCTGGCGATGGACAAATACCGCAGCAAACTGGTGTGGCAGGCGCTGGACCTGCCCACCCCGGCGTTCCGCCTGATCGCCTCCGAATCCGATCTGGAGGCCGCCGCGGCGCTGGGCTTCCCGCTGATGGTGAAGGCGGCGCTGGAGGGCTCCAGCATCGGGGTCTATCGGGTGGAGGACGCCGCCGGCCTGCGCGATGCCTGGCGGCGCGCCGCGGCCTGCGACAGCCATGTGATGGCCGAGGCCTGCATCCAGGGCGAGGAGTACACCGCCAGCATCCTCGGCGGGCGGCCCCTGCCCCTGATCCGCCTGGAGACCCCGCACGTCTTCTACGACTACGAGGCCAAGTACCAGGCCGACGATACCCGTTACCTGATCCCCTGCGGCCTGGCCGAGGCGGAGGAGCAGCGCCTGCAGGCGCTGTGCCTGCGCGCCTTCGAGGCCCTGGGCGCCAGCGGCTGGGGCCGGGTGGACCTGATGCGCGACGGCGAGGGCAATCCCTGGCTGATCGAGGTGAACACCGTGCCCGGCATGACCGACCACAGCCTGGTGCCGATGGCGGCGCGTGCGGTGGGGATGGATTTTCCGGATCTGGTCTGGGCCATCCTCGCCCAGACCCTGG
>CAZVIG010000374.1:0-2822 GCA_964627395.1 uncultured Sedimenticola sp. | reverse complement strand
GTGTGGCCTTCCACCCGCAGCCGCCAGGGGCGGTCGCCGGGCAGCTCGGCCACCGCCTCGCGCAGCGCCTCGGCGAGCGGCGCCAGCCGCTCCTCGCCCTCGGCCCCGAGGCGCCCGCGGGAGAAGATGAACACCAGGTCGGCCGGGACTATGACCCGGTCGGCCTGCACCTGGTACACGGGGGAGGCCTTCAGACGGTCGGCGAGCAGGGCGAAGAAGCGCTGCCGCTGACGGCGCTGCTCGCCGGGGTCGCGCTTCTCCTGCTCGGCCAGGCGCCGCTCGAGGCGCTCGATCAGCTTGGACTGCTCGGCGTTGCGTCGCTCGGCCCGGGCCAGTTCCTGCTGCAGTTGCTCGACCCGCTCGCTGACCTGGGCCACGAAGGCCTGCAGACGGTCGAGCTGGTCCTGGGGATCGCCCGCTGCCCAGGCCGCCATCCAGGCGGCATACAGCAGCAGGGCGAGGCACCACCTTGTGCGCATGCGTCTCCTCACTCGAATCAGAAGGGGAAGCCGCCGCCCGGGGGCATGCCGCCGCCGGGCAGGCCGGGGATGCGGCCCTTCATGCCGCGCATCATCTTCTCCAGGCCGCCGCCTTTCATCTTCTTCATCATCTTCTGCATCTGCTGGAACTGCTTGAGCAGCTTGTTCACGTCCTGCACCTGCACCCCGGAGCCGCGCGCGATGCGCTTTTTGCGCGAGCCCTTGATGATGCCCGGGAATTCGCGCTCCTGGGGGGTCATGGAGTTGATGATGGCGATCATGCGGCGCGTCTCGCGGTCGCCCATCTGGGCCTTCACCGCGTCCGGCACCTTGTTCATGCCGGGCAGCTTGTCCATCAGGCTGCTGACCCCGCCCATCGCCTGCATCTGTTCCATCTGCTCCTTGAAGTCGGCGAGGGTGAAGTCCTTGCCCTTGGCCAGCTTCTTGGCCAGCTTCTCGGCCTTTTGCTGGTCCACTTTCTGGGTGACCTCCTCCACCAGGGAGAGGACGTCGCCCATGCCCAGGATGCGCGAGGCGATCCGGTCGGGATGGAAGGGCTCCAGGGCGGTGGTCTTTTCGCCCACCCCGAGGAACTTGATCGGCTTGCCGGTGATCTGGCGGATCGACAGCGCCGCCCCGCCGCGCGCATCGCCGTCCGCCTTGGTGAGGATGACGCCGGTGAGCGGCAGGGCCTGATCGAAGGCGCGCGCGGTATTGGCCGCGTCCTGGCCGGTCATGGCGTCCACCACGAACAGGGTCTCGACGGGATGGATGGCCGCGTGCAGCTCGCGGATCTCGTCCATCATCTGCTCGTCCACGTGCAGCCGACCGGCGGTGTCCACCAGCAGCACGTCGTAGAAGCCCTTGCGCGCCGCGTCGATCGCCGCCTGGGCGATGGCCGCCGGCTTCTGCATCACGTTGGAGGGGAAGAACTCCACCCCGACCTCTTTGGCCAGGGTCTGGAGCTGGTCGATGGCCGCGGGACGGTAGACGTCGCAGCTCACCACCATCACCTTCTTCTTCTCGCGCTCCTTGAGCATGCGCGCCAGCTTGGCCACGCTGGTGGTCTTGCCCGAGCCCTGCAGGCCCGCCACCATCACCACCGCCGGCGGCTGGGTGGCCAGGTTCAGGCCCTCGTTGGCCTCGCCCATCACCGAGACCAGCTCGTCGTGGACGATCTTGACCAGCGCCTGGCCGGGGGTGAGGCTCTTCATCACCTCCTCGCCCAGGGCCTTCTCGCGCACCTGGTCCACGAAGGTCTTGACCACCGGCAGGGCCACGTCCGCCTCCAGCAGCGCCATGCGCACCTCGCGCAGGGTGTCCTTGACGTTGGCCTCGGTGATGCGGCCCTGGCCGCGCACCTTGTGCAGCACGTCGCCGAGACGGTCGGAGAGATTCTTGAACATCGATCGGATCCAATCGGGGAACGGGAGGCGTATCATTATAGGCCTACCGTCCCCGCTGCGCGCGGAGAGATGTCACAGCGGTCGCGAACGGCCGCGGGATGCATCCGCGCAGCCGCTGTGCCATGATCGGGAGCCGATGAACATCAGCCTGCTGACCTACCTGGGCGTCGCCCTCTACCTGGCCGCCACCGGCCTGATCGCATTGCGCCTGTTCGGCCGCCGCGACGGCCGCGCCCTGCGCCCGGCCACCCTCGCCCTGGGCTTCGCCGCCCTGCTGCTGCACGGGGTGGTGCTGTATGCCGAGCTGGTGACCGAACAGGGCATCAATCTCGGCTTCTTCAACGCCGCCTCGCTCACCGCCTGGATGATCGCCGCGCTGCTGCTGGTCTCGGCGCTGGGCAAGCCGGTGGAGATGCTGGGTCTGGTGGTCTTCCCCCTGGCGGTGGTCGCCATGCTGCTGGACCTGCACAACCCCGGCCACCATCTGCTGGGCGACGAGGCGAGCTGGGCCCTGCGGGTGCATGTCACGGTGAGCATCCTGGCCTATGCCATGCTCACCCTGGCCACCATCCAGGCGCTGCTGCTGGCGATCCAGGACAACCACCTGCGCTCCCACCACCCCGGGGGCTTCATCCGCGCCCTGCCCCCGCTGCAGACCATGGAGGCGCTGCTGTTCGAGATGATCGGGCTGGGCTTCGTGCTGCTCACCCTGTCGCTGCTCAGCGGCTTCATCTACCTGGACGACATGTTCGCCCAGCACGTGGCGCACAAGACCCTGCTCTCGATCATCGCCTGGGTGGTGTTCGGCGCCCTGCTGTGGGGCCGCTTCCGCTTCGGCTGGCGGGGCACCACCGCCATCCGCTGGACCCTGACCGGCTTCGTGGTGCTGATGCTGGCCTACTTCGGCAGCAAGGCCGTGCTCGAACTGGTGCTGCAC
>CAZVIG010000373.1:0-2825 GCA_964627395.1 uncultured Sedimenticola sp. | reverse complement strand
CCAGGCCGGCCTCACGCTGGACCGGGATCCCGCCCTGGCCCTGCTCTCCCGCGCGGTGGTGGAGGACCTGCTGATGGCCGCCGAGTACGCCGGCCGGATGCGCGGCATCGCCACCGGCCTGGCGGCTGGCGCGTTCGACATGCAGGCGTTCTCTCGCATCAACAGCCTCTCCGACGCCCTCTCGGGACGCCTTTCCGATCTGCGCTTTCGCATGAAGCACGCCCTGGCCGACGATCCCGAGATCGCAGCCCGCCTCGCCCCGGCCGTCAAACAGGCCGACACCGCGCTGCAGGGCTTCGTGGACTACATCCGCGACAAGGTCCTGAACAGCAGCAAGGTGCATCTCGACACCGACGAGGTCTTCGACAAGGGCACCGCCGCCATCGGCGCCGCGATGAAGCTCGCCGATGAGGCCGAGGCGGTGATCGCAGACCGGTTGCAGGCGCGGAACTCGGCACTGGCCTGGCGCGAGGCCGTCTCCATCGGCGTGGCCCTGACCGCGCTGCTGGTGATCGCCTACCTGGGCTCGGGCTTCTACCGCACCGTGACCCGCAGCGTCGCCAACCTGGCCGAGACCACCGGCCGGCTCGCCGAGGGGCGGCTCGATGCCCGCGTGGAGATCCCCACCCAGGACGAACTGCGCCAGGTTCAGGATGCGGTCAACCACATGGCCGAGGCGGTGGGCGAGCTGATCGGCGACGTCCTCCAGGCCGGCGAGACGGTGGGCCGCGAGTCGGAACACATCGCACGAATCACCGGCCGCACCCGCGAGGCCATGACCCACCAGCAGATGCAGGTCAGCCAGGTGGCCACCGCCATCAACGAGATGGCCGCCACGGTGCAGGAGGTGGCGCGCGGCGCCAACCAGACCGCCCAGGCCACCGGCGAGGCGCGCGAGCTGGTATGCGACGGGCGCCGCATCATCGACAGCAACGTGGAGGCGATCGACTCCCTGGCGAAAGAAGTGGAACACGCCGCCAGCGTGGTGGGCGGCGTGGAAGCGGACAGCGTGGAGATCGGCACCGTGCTGGAGGTGATCCGCTCGATCGCGGAACAGACCAACCTGCTGGCGCTCAACGCCGCCATCGAGGCGGCCCGCGCCGGCGAGCAGGGCCGCGGCTTCGCGGTGGTCGCCGACGAGGTGCGCACCCTGGCGGCACGCACCCAGCAGTCCACCGAAGAGATCCAGAACATGATAGAGCGGCTGCAGAACGGCACCCGCCAGGCGGTGGAGGTGATGCAATCCAGCCGCGAAAAGGCGAGCGTGGGCGTGGAGAAGGCGCACCAGACCAACGAGGCCTTGGTGTCCATCAGCAACGCCATCGAGCGCATCGCCGACATGAGCAGCCAGATCGCCACCGCCGCCGAGGAACAGAGCGTCGCCACCGAGCAGATCAACCAGAGCATGGTGCAGATCAGCGAATCCGCCGACACCACCCTGCAGCTTTCGCAAGAGGCGGACGAGGCCAGCCGGGTGGTGGCGGAACACGCACGCCGACTGCAGGAGGCCTCGGCCCGCTTCCATCTCGGCTGACCTCCCTGCCCGGACAGGCCGCGACCCGCTCGAACGCGCCCGAAAGGGCGCGTTCGGCACTCTGCTAGAATCCGCCCCTTTCCCGGCAAGGCGGAACCCAAATGATCCCGGCCCAGACCCTCGGCGCCCTCTCCGGCATCCACGAAAGAATCACCCGGCTGGTCGAAAGCCAACCGGCGCGCGACGTGAACCGCAGCTTCCATCCGGACCTGCCCTCTCTGGGCTGGCTGCTGGGGCGCGCCGTCTACCTGGAGACGCATCTGCTGCGCAGCCGGGTGTTCGACGACGACGATCTGGCCGGTCGCGTGCGTCACCTGTTCGGCCAGGAGGTGCAGCCCACCGCCGAGCTGCAGGCGCAGCTCCCGCCGCAGGATCATCTGCTCAACTGGGCGATGGAAATCTTCGATCACCATCTCACCCTGCTCGCCAATCCCCGCTTCCTGCCCAGCCACCCCTGGCTCGCCGACGGCTGGCTGCCCGCCTGGCTGGCGCAGCGCCACGGACTGACGTACGAGACCATGCTCGCGGTGCTCACCGCCAAGGCACTGCACCGCGAACGGGGCGATCACCAGGTGCAGCAGCCGCTGCAGGCGCGCTCCCCGCGCGCGGACGCGATCCGCGTGGAACAGGGGCACTACCGTATCGGCGCCCGGGACGGCGTGGTGATGGACGCCGAACAGCCGCTGCAACTGGTGGAGCTGCACGCCTGGCGCATCCAGCGCCTGCCGGTGAGCAATGCCGAATACCTCGCCTTCATCGAGGACGGCGGCTACGAGACGCCCGACTGGTGGGACGAGGCCGGCGAGAACTGGCGTCGTAGCCGCGAGCGCAGCGCCCCCTGGCACTGGGCCCGGGACGCCGCCGGCCACTGGTACGGCATCGGCATCAACGGCCCCGCCGACCTGCCGCCCGAAGACCCGGTGAGCGGCCTCAACGCCCACGAGGCCGCCGCCTTCGCCCGCTGGGCCGCGGCAACATGCGAGGACCTGGAGGGCGCGGTGCTGCCGCACGAGTTCCAGTGGGAGGTGGCGGCCCGCCTGGGACTGCTGGAGGGCACCGGCCGCGCCTGGGAATGGTGCGCCAACCCCTTCGCACCCTATGACGGCTACCAGGCGCCGGACGAGCCCGAGCTGGCCACCCCCGGCCTGGAGAACGGGCAGCGGACCCTGCGCGGCGCCTCGCTGCACACCCAGCCGCTGCTGCGGCGCGCCAGCTTCCGCCGCGGCGCCGCGGCGGACGATGCCACCGGATTCGCCGGGCTGCGCCTGGTGCTGCCACCAGGCAAGGCCGC
>CAZVIG010000372.1:0-2826 GCA_964627395.1 uncultured Sedimenticola sp. | reverse complement strand
CGCACGATGATGCCCGCCAGGGCGATCATGCCGATCATGGAGGTGGCGGTGAACTGGGCCCCCAGCAGGGCGTGCCCCGGCATGATGCCGATGATGGTCAGCGGAATCGGCGCCATGATCACCAGCGGGGCCAGGTAGGAGCGGAACTGTGCCACGACCAGCAGATAGATCAGCAGCAGGCCCACCGAGTAGGCGATCCCCATGTCGCGGAAGGTCTCGTAGGTGACCTGCCATTCGCCGTCCCACTTGATGCTGTAGTCGTAGGGGTTGTCCGGCTGGCTGAGGAACCACTGCGGCATGCCCAGCTCCTGGTCCACCCGGTCGACGATCTCGAACATGCCGTACAGCGGGCTGTCCAGCTCGCCGGCCATGTCGCCGGTGACATAGACCACCGGCAGCATGTCCTTGTGGTAGATGTTCAGCTCGCGCGCCGCCGGCACCACCCGCACCAGTTCGGAGATGGGCACCAGCTTGCCCGCCCGGTTACGCACCTTGAGCGCCAGCACCTGCCCCAGGTCGGCGCGGTCGCCCTCGGAGAAGCGCACCCGCACCGGCACCGCATACTTCAGGTTGGGCGAGTGCAGATAGGTCATGTCCTCGCCACCCAAGGCGATGCCCAGGGCGTCCACGATGTCGGACTGGGCCACGCCCAGCTTGGCCGCCTTGGCGCGGTCCACCAGCACCACCCCCTTGGTGGAGGGGAAGGTGATGGAGTCGTCCACGTCCACGATGTCGGGCGTGGTCTCGAACAGCCTGCGCACCGCCTTGGCCGCCTTCACCTGGCCGGGATAGTCGAGGCCGTAGACCTCGGCCACCAGGGGCGAGAGCACCGGCGGGCCGGGCGGCACCTCGACGATCTTGGCGTTGCCGTTGTACTTGCGCGCGATGCGCTGCACCGGCCCGCGCACCGAAAGCGCGATCTCGTGGCTCTTGCGCTCGCGTTCATGCTTGTCGATCAGGTTGACCTGGATGTCGCCAACGTTGCCACCCTCGCGCAGATAGTACTGGCGCACCAAGCCGTTGAAGCTGATCGGCGCGCTGGTGCCGGCATACACCTGGTAGTCGCGCACCTCGGGCACCGTGGCCAGATAATCGGCGATCTCCTGCAGCACCTGGCTGGTGCGCTCCAGGGTGGTGCCCTCGGGCATGTCCAGCACCACCTGGAATTCCGACTTGTTGTCGAAGGGCAGCATCTTGAGCACCACCGATTTGTTAACCGCCAGGCCGATGGAGGCGGCGATCAGCAGCAGGACCACCAACAGCAGCAGCCAGCGGTTGCGCCAGCCGCGCCGGCCCTCCAGGAAGGGCGTCATGATGCGCGCGAAGAAGCGGCTCAGGGCGTTCTCGGTCTGCGCCTCCTCGCTGCCGTGCTCGGCGAAGCGATGCGCCACCGGCGCCAACAGATGGTTGGACATCCAGGGGGTGAACACGAAGGCCACCGCCAGGGAGATCAGCATGCCCATGGAGGCGTTGATCGGGATGGGGCTCATGTAGGGCCCCATCAGGCCGGTGACGAAGGCCATCGGCAGCAGCGCCGCGATCACCGTGAAGGTGGCCAGGATGGTGGGCCCGCCCACCTCGTCCACCGCGACGGGAATGGCCTCCAGCAGCTTCTTGTCGCCCATGCTCATGTGGCGGTGGATGTTCTCCACCACCACGATGGCGTCGTCCACCAGGATGCCGATGGAGAAGATCAGGGCGAACAGCGACACCCGGTTGAGGGTGAAGCCCCAGGCCCAGGAGGCGAACAGGGTGATCAGCAGGGTCACGATCACCGCCGCGCCCACGATCACCGCCTCGCGCCAGCCCAGGGTGATGAGCACCAGCACCACCACCGAGACGGTGGCGAAGATCAGCTTGCCGATCAGCTTCTTCGCCTTGGCGTCGGCGGTGGCCCCGTAGTTGCGGGTCACCTCCACCTCCACCCCGTCCGGCACATAGATGCCACGCAACTGGTCGAAGCGCTGGATCACCGCATTGGCGATGTCCACCGCGTTGGTGCCCGGCTTCTTGGCGACCGCGATGGTCACCGCCGGGCGCTCGCCGGCCTGCGCCAGCGCCGCCGGCGCATGCGGACCGGCGCCGATCCAGACATAGCTGCGCGGCGTGTCCGCACCTTCGCGGATGGTCGCCACGTCGCGCAGATACACCGGCTTGCCGTCGAACACGCCCACCACCAGATTGCCCAGGTCCTCGGCATGGCTGAGGAAGACGCCGGCCTGTACCAGCATCTCGCCATCCTCGGTCACCACCTCGATGTTGTCGCGGGTGCTGTTGGCGGCCATCAGGGCCAGGCGCAGGTCGCGCGGGTCCAGGTTGTGCGAGGCCAGTGCCTGCGGGTCCAGGGTCACCGCCACCACGCGGTCCGGGTCGCCGATGGTGTAGATGTCGCGGGTGCCGGGCACGCGCTTGAGTTCCACCTCGATGGCGTGCGCCACCTGGGCCAGGTCGTAAGATCCCTTCTTCGGGTCGTCCGACCACAGGGTGAGACTGACGATGGGCACGTCGTCGATGCCCTTGGGCTTGACGATGGGCTGCCCCACCCCGAGCCCCGGCGGCAGCCAGTCCTGCTTGGAGAAGATCTTGCTGAACAAGCGCACGATGGCGTCGGTGCGGTCCTCGCCCACCTCGTACTGCACGGTGAGCACCGCCATGCCCGGCATGGAGGTGGAATAGACGTGCTTGATGCCCTCGATCTCGGACAGCACCTGCTCCGCCGGCGAGGCCACCAGGCTCTCCACCTCCTGCGCCGCGGCGCCCGGGAAGGGAATGAAGACGTTGGCGAAGGTGACGTTGATCTGCGGCTCTTCCTCGCGCGGGGTGACC
>CAZVIG010000371.1:0-2839 GCA_964627395.1 uncultured Sedimenticola sp. | reverse complement strand
CTGGGCATCGCCCACACCCGCTGGGCCACCCACGGCATGCCCGCCGAGCGCAACGCCCACCCCCACATGAGCGGCGAGCGGGTGGCCATCGTGCACAACGGCATCATCGAGAACCATGCCGAGCTGCGCGCCGAGCTGGAGGCCAAGGGCTACCGTTTCAGCTCCGAGACCGATACCGAGGTGATCGCCCATCTGCTCGCCGACCTGCTGGAGCGGGGCCTGCCGGCGCTGGAGGCGGTGCGCCAGGCCACCGCGCGCCTGGTGGGCGCCTACGCCCTGGCGGTGATCGACCCCGAGGATCCTGAGCACCTGGTGGTGGCCCGCTCCGGCAGCCCGCTGGTGATCGGCCTGGGGGTGGGCGAGAACTTCATCGCCTCCGACGTCTTCGCCCTGCTCCCGGTGACCCAGCGCTTCCTGTTCCTCGAGGAGGGCGACATCGCCGAGGTGGGGCGCGACGGCATCCGCGTGTTCGACGCCGAGGGGCGCCCGGTGGAGCGCGAGCCGCGCACCTCACAGCTCTCCACCAGCACCACCGACAAGGGCCCCTACCGCCACTACATGCTCAAGGAGATCTTCGAGCAGCCGGCGGTGATCGCCGAGACCCTCGAGGGCCGGGTGCACAAGGGGCGCCTGCTGGAGGAGAGCTTCGGCCATGTCGCCACCGGACTGCTGGACCGCACCCGGGCGGTGCACATCATCGCCTGCGGCACCAGCTACCATGCCGGCCTGGTCGCCAAATACTGGCTGGAGGAGGCGGGCGTGGCCTGCCATGTCGAGGTGGCCAGCGAATACCGCTACCGCCATGTGGTGGTGCCCGAGGACTGCCTGTTCGTCAGCATCTCCCAGTCGGGCGAGACGGCGGACACCCTGGCCGCGCTGCGCGCCGCGCGCGAGATGGGTTATGTCGGAAGCCTCACCGTGTGCAACGTGCCCGAAAGCTCCCTGGTGCGCGAATCGGACGTCGCCCTGATGACCCGCGCGGGCCCAGAGATCGGCGTCGCCTCCACCAAGGCTTTCACCACCCAGTTGGTGGCGCTGCGCCTGCTCACCATCGCCCTGGCCCGCCGCCGCGGCCTGGACGGCGAGGCCGAGCGCACCCTGGTGGAGGAGCTGGAGGCCCTGCCCCGCCAGGTGGAGGTGGTGCTCAAGCTCAGCGACGCCATCGCCAACATGGCCAACGCCTTCGCCGACCTGGACAACGCCCTGTTCCTCGGGCGCGGCCCCTTCTACCCGGTGGCCCTGGAGGGCGCGCTGAAGCTCAAGGAGATCTCCTACATCCACGCCGAGGCCTATCCGGCGGGCGAACTCAAGCACGGCCCCCTGGCCCTGGTGGACGAGAAGATGCCGGTGGTCTGCGCCCTGCCCGACGACCCCCTGCTGGAGAAGGTGCTCTCCAACCTGCAGGAGGTGCGCGCGCGCGGCGGCGAACTCTTCCTGTTCAGCGACCAGCGGGTGGACATCCCGCTGGACCGCTTCCAGAACCTCACCCTGGACGACATCTGCCCCGGCACCGCGCCCATCGTCTACAGCGTGCCGCTGCAGCTCCTCGCCTATCACGTGGCGGTGCTCAAGGGCACCGACGTGGATCAGCCGCGCAACCTCGCCAAGTCCGTGACCGTGGAATAGGCGCCGAGGCGCCGCCGAGCCGGGAATGCGGCTCCGTTGCGACCCGCGTGCTGGGGTCCCTCTCAGGCAGATGGCGGATCGGCGGGTCCGGAGTTCCCCCGGCCGGGCCCTTTGACGGCAAGCCTTCCCAGTCCACCCAGGCCCAACAGGGCGCCGCCGAACAGCCAGGCGGCGGCCGGCAGCGGCACCGCGGAAAGGCTGTTGCCGCTGATCCCGGCGTCGGCCGAATCGGCGGTGAAGCCGTCTTGCAGGTAGAAGGGCGTGGAGCGCAGCCAGGCGGCGGCCTGACCCTCCACATAGCTGATATTGCCTGCGCCATCACGCGCCCCCCATTGGTCGGCCACCATGGCCAGGGTCAGGGTGAGGGGGGTGTTCAGGGGCACATTCACCAAGGCGGTGGTGTGATTGCCTTCCCCCACCGGATTGAATACCTGGGTGGTGTGGCCGTCGATGGTGACATTCACCTGGGTTCGGCGAATCGCGCTGTTGAAGGAGACGCCGAAGTTGACGCCCAGCAGCGCGCTCGTGGCCCCACTGTTGCTCGGGTCGGATATCACCAAGTCATTGAAGGTGAAGCTGCCTTCCATCTGGGGGTGGTACTGGTTGAGGAAGCCGTTGTCTCCATTGGCCGAGGTCTTGCCCCGTACGCTGATCCCCGTACCGTCGGCGAAGGCCTCTCCCCAGGCCGCGCTGTGACCGACGCTTCTCAGGTCGCTGACGGCGTGTTTCACGCCATTGGTCAGGGTGCCGTTCTCCAGGCCCCAGGTTCCGATTCGCGTGGCGTACAGGGTCGCCGCCTGGAGCGGGCCAGACAACGGCAGGAGGCCGACGATTGTCATGATGAGGGTGGCGGGCAGGCCGCGGCCAGCCTCGATTCCGGGTATGCGCATGGTTCTTGTTCCTTTCTATTACGGGTGGCTGGCGGCGGTTCGCCTTTTCCCTCCCACGCAACAATCGCGCCACCGATGGCGGGCGCCCGCCGGAAAGTCTGTCGTGCCTAGGTTTTTGTCGCCGAACCAAAGGCTTGGCCGGCCGCCCACGTTTGGGCTCCTGGAGGGCGCGATCGGCGGGATGCGAGGGCAGTGTAAAGAAAGCTGACAGCCGGCGCCGCTTTCCGGCGTCCTTGATCGCCACCGCCCTGGCCTCATCTCGGTACCACCAGGGCGGGCCCGTAACGATCCGCCATTCGGCCCCGGGAGGTGGTCCATCATGA
>CAZVIG010000370.1:0-2845 GCA_964627395.1 uncultured Sedimenticola sp. | reverse complement strand
GCCAGGGCCTTGAGCGCCTGGGCCCAGCCTTCGTCCACGCTGTGGGCGCGCACGCTCTCCACCAGGCGCCGGCACAGGCCCGGCGCTAGGCCCAGGCCGAGCAGGCGCTTGAGCAGATCGGCGCGCAGCGGCTGGACGCGGCGCATCTCGCCCCAGCCGAACTGGAGCATGGGCGATTCGAGCAGGGTGCGCAGGGCGCGGACCTCGGCCTCGATCTTTTCGATGGGCTAGGCGAAATGGTCCTCGGCGGTGGCCTGGGCGGCCGCCGGCGGCGGGGTCGCCGGCGCCTCCTCTGCCGGACCGGCGCTCTCGGCGGCGCTGCCGTAGTCGGGGGGCACCGGACGCGGCCTGGATGCCCGCTTGGTCCGACGGCCGCCGCTCAGGCCCAGGGCGCGGTTCACCAGCGCCTGGTCGTAATCCACGGCGGCGATGATCTCCACCCCGCCATCGACCTGGCGGTTGGAGAGGATCACCGCGTCGGGCCCCTGATCCTCGCGCACCTTGCGCAGCGCCTGGCGCATGTCGGGGGCGAAATAGCGTTTCATCTTCATCGGCTCATGCCCTCACGAGTCACACCGCTTCCTGGAGCTGGGCGCCGGCGGCGGCGGTGATGCGCACCTGCTTGTCGTCCGGCACCTCGTCGTAGGCCAGGACCTGGAGCCCGGGCACCGCCGCCCGCAGCAGACGCGCCAGCAGGGCGCGGATCTGCGGGCTGACCAGCAGCACCGGGGTGCGGCCGGCCATCTCTTCGCGCTGGGCGAGGGTCTTCACGTCGTTCATCAGCTTGTCCACGATGCCGGGCTCCAAACCGCCCTCCTGATTGCCTTGCACAGACTGGAGCAAGATCTGTTCCAGGTTCGGTTCGAGCGTAATGACATCAAGTTGTGGCGCCATGCCATTGATATGCTGGTAAATCTGCCGCGCGAGGGCGCGACGGACCGCCGCCGTCAGGGCGTCGGGGTTTTGGCCTTCGCGACCAGGTTCCGCCAGGGTCTCGGCGATGGTGCGCAGATCGCGGATCGGCACCCCTTCGGCGAGCAGGTTCTGGAGCACCTTGAGCAGGGTGCCCATGGAGATGGTCTTGGGCACCAGGTCTTCCACCAGGCGCGGGGAAGTGCGGGAGAGGATGTCGAGCAGCTGCTGGACCTCCTGATAGCCGAGCAGTTCGTGGGCGTGCTGCTGGAGCAGGTGGCTGAGATGGGTGGCGATCACGGTGCTGGCGTCCACCACCGTGTAGCCCAGGGCCTGGGCCTCCTCGCGCTGGCCGGGCTCGATCCACACCGCGCGCAGACCGAAGGCCGGGTCTTTGGTCTCGATGCCGTCGATGCGGCCATAGACCTGTCCGGGGTCGATGGCCAGCTCGCGGTCGGGGTGGACCTCGCCCTCGCCCATGGGCACGCCGTTGATGATGATCCGGTAGGCGTTGGGGGCCAGCTCCAGGTTGTCGCGGATGTGCACCGGCGGGATCAGAAAGCCCAGCTCCTGGGAGAGCTTGCGCCGGATGCCCTTGATGCGGCCCATGAGCTGGCCGCCCTGGGCCTTGTCGAGGAGCGGGATCAGGCGGTAGCCCACCTCCAGCCCCAGGGTGTCCACCTGGGCCACTTCGTCCCAGCTCAGTTCGGGCTCGTTCTCCTCCGTTTCGCCCTCGGGCGCTTCCTCGGCCGCCTCGGCGGCGGGACGGCTGCGCGCGCGCGCCAGATACCAGGCGCCGGTGCCGAGGATCGCCGCCAGCAGCAGAAAGACGAAGTTGGGCATCCCCGGCACCAGGCCGAGCAGCCCCAGCACCGTGGCGGTGACCCCCAGCGCCCGCGGACTGCCGAGCAGCTGGCCGACGATCTGCTCGCCCATGTCGCGCTCGGCGGTGACCCGGGTGACGATGATGGCGGCGGCGGTGGAGAGCACCAGGGAGGGGATCTGCGCCACCAGACCGTCGCCGATGGTGAGCAGGGTGTAGTTGTGGGCGGCGGTGGAGAAGTCGAGCCCGTGCTGGACCATCCCCACGAAGAGCCCGCCCACCACGTTGATCACCAGGATCAGGATCCCGGCGATGGCGTCGCCGCGCACGAACTTGCTGGCGCCGTCCATGGAGCCGTAGAAGTCGGCCTCGGCGGCGATCTCCTCGCGGCGCCGGCGGGCCTCGTCCTGGGTGATGAGCCCGGCGTTGAGATCGGCGTCCACCGCCATCTGCTTGCCGGGCATGGCGTCGAGGGTGAAGCGGGCGCTCACCTCGGAGATGCGCCCGGCGCCCTTGGTGACCACCACGAAGTTGATGATGGTGATGATGGCGAAGATGATGAAGCCCACCGCATAGTTGCCGCCCACCACGAACTCGCCGAAGGCCTGGATCACCTTCCCCGCCGCGCCGGTGCCCTGGTGGCCTTCGAGCAGCACCACCCGGGTGGAGGCCACGTTGAGGGCCAGGCGCAGCAGGGTGGCCACCAGCAGCACCGTGGGAAAGGCGGCGAAGTCGAGCGGCTTGCGGGTGTAGAGCACCACCAGCAACACGATCAGGGCGATGGCGATGTTGAAGGTGAAGAAGGTGTCCAGAGCCATGGGCGGCAGGGGCAGCACCATCATGCCGAGCATGATCAGCAGCAGCAGCGGCGTGCCCAGCCCCAGATCGCGCAGGGCGTGGAGGATGCGCTTGAGTTGCGGCGAGTTCATCGGCTGATCTCCATGGCTTTCGTCACTTGAACTTTTCCGGCACCGGCAGATCCTCCGGTGCCGGCGGTTGCGGCGGCGGCTGGTGTCCGCGCCGCGCGGCGTCGAGCTGATAGACCCAGGCCAGCACCAGGGCCACGGCTTTGTAGAGTTCGGCGGGGATCTCCTGGTCGAGATCCACCAG
>CAZVIG010000369.1:0-2855 GCA_964627395.1 uncultured Sedimenticola sp. | reverse complement strand
CTCCGGACATGCACCGGGTGCATCACTCGGTGGCGGACGACGAGGCGAACAGCAATTTCGGCTTCAACCTGTCGTGGTGGGACCGCCTGTTCGGCACCTACCGCGACCAGCCGCGCGGCGGACACCTGGGGATGCGGATCGGTATCCGAAAGTTTCGCGACCCGCGCACGGTCTCCTGGCTGCCGGGCATGCTGCTGCTGCCCTTCCGCGGCGGCATCTCGGGCTATGTCATCAATCGTCGCGAATGGGAGGACCCCCGGGATGGCTGAGCGGCTCGCGCGTTATTCGTTGCTGGCCCTGCTGGCCACCGGCATCGCCGCCGCCCTGGTGTGGCGCGACGCCTTGGATGCGGAGGCGCTGCGCACCTGGCTGGGCGGGCGCGATCTGCCGGCCGCGGTCGCCTTCGTGGCGCTGTATGCCCTGGCCACGGTGCTGTTCCTGCCCGGCTCGGTGCTGACCCTGGCCGGCGGGGCCCTGTTCGGCCCGCTCTGGGGCACGCTCTACAACCTGCTGGGGGCCACTCTGGGGGCGGCGATCGCCTTTCTGCTGGCGCGCTATTTGGCCGGGGACTGGGTGCAGCGCCGGGCCGGTCCGCGGGCGCGGCGGCTGCAGGAGGGCGTGGAGGCGGAGGGCTGGCGTTTCGTCGCCCTGGTGCGCTTGGTGCCGCTGTTTCCCTTCAATCTGCTCAACTATGCCCTGGGGCTGACCCGCATCCCCTTCTGGACCTATGTGCTCGCCTCGCTGGCCTTCATGGCGCCGGGCGCCCTGGCCTACACCTGGCTGGGCTATCTGGGCCGCGAGGCGGTGACCGGCGGCGAGGGGCTGGTGCAGAAGGCGATGCTGGGGCTGGCCCTGCTGGCATTGGTGTTCTTCCTGCCGCGCATGATCGAGCGCTTGCGCCGCGCGCCCATGCTGCCGGTGACCGCGCTGCGGCAGGCGCTGGCCGGCTCCGAGGCGCCGCTGGTGCTGGACGTGCGCAGCGAGGAGGAGTTCAACGGGCGCCTCGGCCATCTGCCGGGGGCGCGCAACGTCCCTCTGGAGGCCTTGCGGCGGCGTCTGCCGGAGCTGGAGCCCTGGATGGAGCGCCCGGTGGCTGTCGTGTGCCATACCGACCGCCGCTCCCTGGAGGCGGCGCGCCTGCTGGAGCGCCAGGGCTTCGCCCGGGTGCAGGTGGTGGAAGGCGGGATGACCGCCTGGCACGCCATCGGTGGCCCGCTGGAGTGGGGCTGAGCCTCAGCCGGACCCGTGGCCGCGGTAGTCCGGGTCCAACCAGCAGCGGGGCAGGGGTTCGCCGGAGGGAAAGATCAGGTTGGACTTCGGGAAGTGCTGCGGATCGGGAAGATCCTCGCCCATGTTGTAGCGCCCCACGATGCTGTCCCGGAAGGGGTCGATCAGATCGCGCATGGAGAGCACCTCCACCAGCTCGCCGGTGCTGCTTTCCTTGAGAAACATGCCTCACCTCCGTTGCCTGCGGGAAGGGTCGGGGCGGTCGCCCCTCTGTCTCAAGTATGGACCGGCGGGCGGGTAATGCAATGCGCCAGGTCAATCGGCGGGCATGCAGCAGACGCGGTTGCGTCCTTCCGACTTGGCGCGGTAGACCTCGCGGTCGGCGGCCTCCAGCAGTTGCGCCGCGATCCGGGCGTTGTCGCCCTCCGGCGAGGCCGGCAGGGCGGCGACCCCGATCGAGACGGTGACCGGAATCCGCTCCCCCTCGGGGGTGTCCACGGGCGCGGCGGCCACCGCCTCGCGGATGCGCTCGCCCAGCAGCGCGGCGTTGTGCAGGTCGGTCTGGGGCAGCAGCACCGCGATCTCCTCGCCGCCGTAACGCGCCGCCAGGTCGGAGCTGCGGAGCTGGTCGCGGATGCGTTTGGCAAGCGCGATCAATACCTGGTCGCCGGCCGCGTGGCCGTAGCGGTCGTTGACCTGCTTGAAGTGGTCGGCGTCGATGAACAGGCAGGCCAGGGCGAGGCGGTGGCGGCGCGCGCGTGCCACCTCCTCGGCCAGACGGGTGTCCAGATGGCGCCGGTTGTAGAGCCCGGTGAGGCCGTCGGTCAGGCCGCTCAGGCGCAGCCGCTCGCGGTTGACCGCATTCTCGATGCACACCGCCGCCAGGCGCCCCAGCCGCTCCAGGAACTCGGTGCCCTGTCCGGCGCGGAAGCGCTGCGGATCGGCGCTGCCCAGGTGCAGGAAGCCGGCCAGCCCATCCGGCTGGCGCAGCGGCAGCAGGGCCTCGCTGCGCACCGGCGTCTGGGGTGCGGGGAAGGGCTGGTGGCGGCGCACCCAGGGGCCGAGCCAGGGCCGGTGAAGGTCGGGATAGCGGTCCAGGGTGGCGCGCACGTCCCGTTCAAGGTACAGATGGGGGATCTGGCAGCTCTGCACCCCCAGGGCGGCGAGCAGCTCCTCCAGCACGCCGTGCGGATCCAGCAGCACCAGGCGCACGCTCTCCAGCCCGAAAGAGGTGCGCAGCCCCACCGTGAGGCGCTCGAACAGGTCGTGCAGGTCCTGGGCGCCGAGCAGCGCCAGCTCCCGTTCCTGGAAGCGTTGCATCACGCTCTCGTTGTAGGCGGCGTCGGCGGTGAGCGTCTGGATCAGCTCGCGCAGCGCCCGGTTCTCCGCCTCCAGCTCGTTCAGTCTGTCCATGGCTCGGGTGCTGCGTGTGCCGGGAAAGGGGGATATGCTTTGTCTGGCCATGTCGGCCGCATCGGCCGATCGTGATGGAACTTTAATTCCAGGGAGGGATTGCATGTCCATCTGCCTCATCCGCCTGGCGTTCATGAGCCTGGCGCTGGGCTGCCTGCCGGCGCGGGCGGGCACCATCTACCGTTGCGATGGCCCCGAGGGGCCGGTGTTCCGGG
>CAZVIG010000368.1:0-2857 GCA_964627395.1 uncultured Sedimenticola sp. | reverse complement strand
CTTCTCGACACGATCTAAGCGTTTGGTGGCAGGGCCAACCACCTCGCACACCCAGTCCGGCGCCAGCTCGAACCAGGCCGACTCGGGCAGCGTCGGCAGACGTTCGCGACGCCAGCCGGCCAGGTCCGGCACCAGCACGTCCTCGTCCAGGTGCAGCTCCGGCTCGTCCAGGATCCACCAGCCTCCCGGGCCACCACGACCCTTGTCGTAAGGGCTGACCAGCTCATCGCCCAACGAGGACGAGGCGCGGGCATGCCGGGGCGCCGGACGCGGGGAGGCATGCAGGCGGCCGCCGATGATCTCCCCGACCTGGTTCTCGGGAAGCCTCAGCAGATCCTCATAGGTCGCCTTCTTTTCTGCGGGATTCGCCATTCAGGTCTCTCGGTCATCCAGCTCACGGCAAGGGGCGGCACCACCCCAGATCACAAAATATCACTACCAAGGCCACGAAAACGCGACGACACTCCCGGTGAGATCCGTAGGATGGGTTGAGCGAAGCGAAACCCATCATGAGGCGCCCAAGCTTTCACAAAGTCCACGCTGCCACCGGCAACATTCTTTGGTGGGTTTCGCTTCGCTCGACCCACCCTACCAATAGATTCAGGGGACATTATAGACCCGGCCACGCCCTGGTCCCGGTCGGGCCTGAAGGCCCTCCCACATAGCCTGAGCAATGAAGAAGGTCTGCTCAGGCACCCTCCAGGGCCTCGTCCAACACCCCAACGATCCGCTCTGCGGCCTGCCCGTCGCCATAGGGATTGGCCGCCTCGGCCATGCGCCGGTAGTGTAGCGGATCACTCAGCAGCCGTTCGCTCTCGGCCACGATGCGCTCGGCGGAGGTGCCCACCAGGCGCACGCCCCCTTCCAGCCCCTCGGTGCGCTCGGTGGTCTCACGCATCACCAGCACCGGCTTGCCCAGCGAGGGCGCCTCCTCCTGCACGCCGCCGGAGTCGGTGAGAATGAACGACGCCCGGTCCATCAGCGCCACGAACTCGGGATAGGCCAGGGGTTCGAGCAGGCGCACATTGGGCAAGCCCCCGAGGAGGAGGCGCACCGGCTCCTGCACCTGCGGGTTGAGATGCACCGGATAGACGAAATCCAGTTCCGGATGAGAACCGGCGAGTCGTGCGATGGCGCGGCAGATCGACTCGAAGCCGGCGCCGAAGGATTCGCGGCGGTGACCGGTGATCAATACGAAGGGCCGGACGAAGCCTTGCGGCGGCCTCACCCGCTCGCGTGCCCAGAGCAGGGCATCGATCACCGTATTGCCGGTGACATGGATCCGGTCCGATGGCACCCCTTCCGCCAACAGGTTGTCGCGATTGCGTTCGGTGGGCGCGAAGTGCCAGCGCGCCAGACGGGTGGTGAGCAGGCGGTTGGCCTCCTCGGGAAAGGGCGCGCTCAGGTCGCCGGTGCGCAGGCCGGCCTCGATGTGGCCCACCGGGATCCGCTCATGAAAGGCGGCAAGGGCCCCGCAGAAGGTGCTGGTGGTATCGCCCTGCACCAGCACCGCCGCCGGCCGTTCTTGGACCAGCACCGGCGCCAGGGCCTGCAGGATGTTGCCCGCCAGCAGGTTCAGCGACTGACCGGGCTGCATCAGGTCCAGATCATGGTCCGCCTGCAGGCCGAAGAAGTCCATCACCTGGTCGAGCATCTGGCGGTGCTGGGCGGTGAGACAGACCACCGGACGCAGCCTGGGGTGCGCCTCTAAGGCCTGGATCACCGGCGCCATCTTCACCGCCTCGGGGCGGGTACCGAAGATCAGCATGACCGGTTTGCGCGGCGTATCGCTCATGTCCTCTCCAGCACGCTGCGGTACACCGCCAAGGTGCGCTCGGCGATGCGCCGCCAGTCGAACTCGGCGACCGCGCGGGCCCGCGCCTGCTCGCCCATCGCACGGCGGCGTTCGGGATCGGTCACCAGCGCGCGCAGGGCCCCGGCCAGGGCTTCCGGATCGCCAGGCGGCACCAGCAGGCCGGTCCGGCCTTCGTCGATCAGCGCCGGGATGCCACCCACCCGGGTGCCCACCAGCGGCAGGCCGCAGGCCATGGACTCCAGGCCGGTGATGCTGGTCGCCTCCATGAAGGAGGGCAGCACCGAGACGTCGGCCGCGCGGTACACCTCGGCCATCCGGGCGTTCGCCACGCTGCCCAGGAACAGGGCACGATCACCCAGCCCCGCCTCGGCCAGCACCTGCTCCATGGCGGGCCGCTCTGGGCCGTCGCCCGCCACCACCAGGCGGAACGGCAGATCGCCCAGCCCAGTCATCGCCTGCGCCAGTACCCGCACGCCGTTCTTCTCTACCAGGCGGCGGGCGAGCAGGATCACCGTCTCGTCCGCCGCCACCCCCCATTCCGCCCGCAGGGGCGACTCGCCCGGGCTGAAGGCCCGGGTATCGACCCCGTTGGGAATGAAGGTGACCGGCCCCGGATAGCCTCCGGCCCGGGTCGCCTCGCACAGCTCCTCGCTGGGCGCCAGGACCTGGTCGATGTGCGCCAGACGACGCCGAATCTTGGCCAGTTCGCGCCCGCCCCGCTCGATGCGCTTGAGATAGCCGGAGGTGTGGTTGGTGAAGATCACCGGCAGCCCCAGACCGCGGCTGGCGCCCAGCGGGCGCATGCCGTGCAAGTGCAGCACATCTCGCGGATACCGGCGCAGATAGCCGCGCAGCCAGCGGTGCAGCAGCCAGGTATAGAAGGGCTCGGCCTTCGGCAGCCGCGGACGCCAGACCCGCATCCCCTGCCAGCGCGCCTCGTAATCGCGTATCTCGCCCAGCGGCAGGGTCACCACGTCCACCTCCTGCTCCAGGGCCGCCAGTGCCTTGCCCAGTTCCACCACATGCGCCGCCACCCCGCCC
>CAZVIG010000367.1:0-2888 GCA_964627395.1 uncultured Sedimenticola sp. | reverse complement strand
GTCGGGCCAGCTTCTTCCGCTTCCTCTTCTTCCTGCTGGCGCTGGCCGCCGGGGCCGCCTGGTGGCTGCTGGGACAGGGCAGCGACATGCCCCAGGCCGCCCAGTTGCGCGACCTGCTGGCCCGCTATCTGCCGCAGCTCCAGCAGCTGCCGCTGCGCTGGCTGCTGGGCGCCGCGGGCGGCTTCGGCCTGCTGTTCCTGCTGAGCTGGATGCGCGTCGCCGCCAAGGGACGCCGGGTGCGCCGCCTGCAGGCCGAGGCGGGCCGCCTGGCCGAGAGCCTGCAGCGGGCCCGCGATCTGGTGGAGTCGGAGGCGGACCTGAACCTGCCGCCGGTGGAGACGGAGATCGCCGAATCGCTGCTGCAGGCAGAAGACGCCGAGCCCGAGGCGGAGCCGCCGGAGGCGCCGCCGCGTCCGGATGCGATGCAGTTCGAGTCGCTGGTGGAGGCGATCGCCAGCGGCGAGGCGCCGGTGAACCAGGTACGCGAGTACGCGGAGCCGGAACTGGCCTGGCTGGCCTGGGCCGAGTCCCGCATTGAGGAGCGGCTGCCGGAACTGGCGCAGCGTATCGAGCGCGAGCGCGAGCGGCTGCGCGAGGCCGCGGGGCTGGAGGAGGTGCTGGCCGGCCAGCGCGCCAAGCGCGAGGAGATCGAGCAGCGCATCCGCCTGCGCCGCACCGCCCTGGAGCTGCTGGACGGCGCCATCGCGCATCTGTCGAGCAACTTCAACCGCGACATCAAGGACCTGGTGGCGCGCCTGCTGCCGCGCTTCACCGAGGGACGCTACGAGCACCTGCGGGTGGACGAGGCGCTGAACGTGCAGGTGTTCTCCGCCGAGAAGCGCGACTTCATGAACCTGGAGGAGGTCTCCAGCGGCACCCAGCGCCAGATCATGCTGGCGCTGCGCCTGGCGCTGTCCCAGAAGCTGCTGGCGCGCAAGGTGCGCGGCCGCCAGTTCGCCTTCCTCGACGAGCCCTTCGCCTTCTTCGACGAGGAGCGCACCCGCCAGGCGCTGGCGGCGCTGGCGGAGCTGGGCGACGATATCAGCCAGGTATGGATCGTGGCCCAGAGCTTCCCCGAGGACGGCGGCGTGCGCTTCGATGTGCACATCCGCTGCGAGCGCGGCCAGGACGAACTGGTCGCCGGCGTGGAATGAGCCGCCGCAAACCCCGGCAGGCGGCGGGTGACAGCGCCCGCCGAGCTGCCTAAGATTTTTCCATTCACTTCCAGCGTGCACGCCCGATGAAGACCAGCGCCGAAATCCGTTCCGCCTTCCTGGACTATTTTGCCGAGCAGGGACACCAGATCGTCCCCTCCAGCCCCCTGGTGCCGGCCAACGATCCCACCCTGCTGTTCACCAATGCCGGGATGGTGCAGTTCAAGGACGTCTTTCTCGGCAAGGAGCAGCGCAGCTACAGCCGCGCCGCCAGCGCCCAGCGCTGCGTGCGCGCCGGCGGCAAGCACAACGACCTGGAGAACGTCGGCTATACCGCGCGCCACCACACCTTCTTCGAGATGCTGGGCAACTTCAGCTTCGGCGACTACTTCAAGCGCGAGGCCATCGGCTACGCCTGGGACTTCCTGGTCAACCGCCTGGGCTTGCCGCCGGAGCGGCTCTGGGTGACGGTGTACGAGGAGGACGACGAGGCGGCGGAGATCTGGCTGAAGGAGATCGGCGTGGACCCGGCACGCTTCACCCGCATCGGCGACAAGCCCGGCGGCAAGCGTTTCGAGAGCGACAACTTCTGGAGCATGGGCGACACCGGCCCCTGCGGTCCCTGCTCGGAGATCTTCTACGATCACGGCCCGGAGGTCTGGGGCGGTCCGCCCGGCTCGCCGGAGGAGGACGGCGACCGCTACATCGAGATCTGGAACCTGGTGTTCATGCAGTACAACCGGGACGCCGAGGGCAACATGACCCCGCTGCCCAAGCCCTCGGTGGACACCGGCATGGGGCTGGAGCGGCTGGCCGCGGTGCTGCAGGGCGTGCACTCCAACTACGAGATCGACCTGTTCCGCGGCCTGATCCGCGCCGCCGCCGAGGCCACCGGTACCGATGACCTGGAATCCAAGTCGCTGCGCGTGATCGCCGACCACATCCGTTCCAGCGCCTTCCTGGTGGTGGACGGGGTGCTGCCGGGCAACGAGGGGCGCGGCTATGTGCTGCGGCGGATCATCCGCCGTGCCATCCGCCACGGCTATCAGCTCGGCCAACGCGAGCCCTTCTTCTACAAGCTGGTGGACGCCCTGGACGAGCAGATGGGCGAGGCCTATCCCGAGCTGACGCGCGCCCGCGAGCACGTCAAGCGGGTGCTGCGGGTGGAGGAGGAGCGCTTCGCCGAGACCATCGAGCACGGCATGCGCATCCTCGAGGAGGCGATCGATTCCCTGTCGGGCAAGGTGATCCCCGGCGAGGTGCTGTTCAAGCTCTACGACACCTACGGCTTCCCCCTGGACCTGACCGCGGACATCGCCCGCGAGCGCGGCCTGGAGGTGGACGAGGCCGGCTTCGAGCGCGAGATGGCCGCGCAGCGCGAACGGGCGCGCGCCGCCAGCCAGTTCGGCATGCAGCAGCAGGCCAGCGTGGCGCTGGAGGGGGTTACCGACTTCACCGGCTACGAGCGCCTGGAGGACCAGTCCACCGTGGTGGCCCTGTTCCGCGACGGCGAGCCGGTGGACCATCTGGAGGCGGGCGAGCAGGGCATGGTGATCCTGGACCGCACCCCCTTCTATGCCGAGTCCGGCGGCCAGGTGGGCGATGCGGGGGTCCTGCTGGCCAACGGCGTGCGCTTCGAGGTGGAAGACACCCAGAAGCAGGGCGGGTCGGTGTTCGGCCATCTCGGCCGGCTGGTGGAGGGGCGTCTCGGGCTGGGCGACCGGGTGCGCGCCC
>CAZVIG010000366.1:0-2893 GCA_964627395.1 uncultured Sedimenticola sp. | reverse complement strand
CTCTTCCGTCGCGGCTGAAGCCGCTCCCACAATGGGCCACGGTGGCGAAACCCGCCTGTAGGAGGGCCTTCAGGCCCGACGGGCTTTTCGGTCGCGGCTGAAGCCGCTCCCACAGCAGGCCATTGGCGAAACCCCCTGAGGGAGGGCCTTTAGGCCCGACAGCCTTTATCGGTCGGGGCTGCGCCCGGAGGCGGGCTCAGAGACCCAGCGGATTGTCCGGATCCACTCCCTCCATGAAGGGGATCTTGCGATCGCGGTGGGTCACCTGATAGACCAGCCCCATCCAGTTGCCCACCACCGCCTCGGCGGTGTCGTGCCAGGTGTTGTCCAGCCCCGGCAGCAGCAGCGCCTCTGGAAAGGCCGGCGGCTCCGCGCCGCGCGCCTTGGCCTCGTCCAGGCGCAGCCGGTACTCGCGCACCACTGCCTGTTCGTGGGTCCCCAGGTAGTGCTCGGGAAAGGGCGGAAAGTCCGGAATCTCCCCCGCCGCATAGCGCAGCGTCTCGCGCTTGAGTTCCTTGAGCAGGGAGATGGTGTCGTACTCCGGATGTCCCTGAAAGAAGACGAAGCGCAGCCCGTCGGCGCTGGTGGCGAGATGCACCCCCACCGCCTCGCTCTCCACCAGCACCCGCAGACCGGCGGCGTCGAACTGGTCTCGCTCCACCGCGTTCCAGCGCGAATGGGGTACGTCGAAGCGGGTGTTGACGTCGCCCACCAGGGGATGACCCTTGTCCACCACCCGGTGCGGGAAGACCCCCCAGATCTTGCGCGGCTGGGGCCGCCGTTTCTGGCCGTAGCGGAACTCCAGCACCGCATGGGTGGCGAGGCAGGAGCAGAGCGTCGAGGTGACGTTCTCCCAGGCCCAGTCGATGACCCGGATCAGCGGCTCCCAGAAGGGCTGGCCGGCCAGATGCGGCCCCACCACGTTGGCGCCGGTGATGATCAGGGCGTCCAGCCCCTCCTCGCGGATGCGCTCGAAGGGCTCGTAATAACGGGCGATGTGCTCACGCGCCTTTTCGCCCCGTTCCAGCTCCGGCAGGGTGAAGGGGTGGACATAGAACTGGGCGATGGGGTTGCTCTCCCCCACCAGGCGGAAGAACTGGCGCTCGGTGGCCGCCAGCGCGGCGTCGGGCATCATGTTGAGCAGACCGATATGCAGCTCGCGGATGTCCTGGTTGCGCGCGCGCTCCGGGGAGAGGACCGTCACCCCTTCCTCGCGCAGGCGGGCGAAGGACGGCAGGTCGTTGTGGGCGACGATGGGCATGGCGTCATTCCTCGCGTGCGATCGCCTGCTCCACCAGGGCCAAGAAGTCCTGTTCGTCGCGCACCGCGGCCACCTCGCGCGAGGTGACGGTATAGCCGCGGCGGGCGATCGCCTCGTAGCGCGGCACCCGCGAGCGGAACAGGCGCGGGAAGACCCAGCGGGTGAAGTCGTCGGGATCCATCTCGGCGGCGTACTGGAGCCCCTTCTCCTTCAGGTAGGCGGCGAGCTGCTCGTCCAGGAACTCGGGCCGGTAGTAGAGCGGCTTGGGGTCGCTCTGGGCGCGCCGGATCAGCTTCTCCTCCTCCTCCGCATCGGTCACTTTGATGTAGAGGATCAGGGTATGCGCCTCCAGCAGCTCGATCACCCCCGGCTCGTCCAGCTCGCACAGGGAACCGCCCACGTCGTTCACGAAGTGGCGGTAGCCGTAGATCTCCTGCGCCTTGCGGATGAACTGCGGCACGTCGCGCATCGCCGCGATCTCCGCCTCGCGGTACAGCGCCTGGTGCTCGCGGAAGGTGGCCAGCTCCAGCCCGCCGCGCGCCGGATCGCCCAGCTTGCCGACGAAGGAGAGCACCGGCCCCAGATCCGACACCTTGATGTTGTTGCGGATGTAGATCCAGTCCCGGCGCAGCAGCTCACGGAGGAAAGGCACCTCCATGGCGCGCGACTTGATCATGTCCAGGATCGGCTCGTCCAGATAGCGGGTGCCGATGCGGTAGTCGCCGGAATAGTGGAACCAGTCGTGTTCGCGCAGCATGCCCGAGATGTGAGTTTTACCCACACCCGACATCCCCAGCAGGGTGATCCGCTTGTGCTCCCAGTCCCTGAACTGCTCGACGCTGAACTTCACGCTCGCTCCCGGTTGTGGCCGAAAGCGGCATTATCCGGCAGGCCCCCTGCCGCCGCCAACCATTTCACATTCCGGGCACGAAAAGCATTCGCTTCCTGCGACCCAGCTCCTATAATCGGGTGTTACCGATCGACGACGGGGCCCCGCCCCTCGTCCGCGAAGGGGGTCCGACATTGAACACGCAGCCCACCGAACCCGCACTCGTCACCCTCTCGTCCTACTGGGATGCCGCGCTGGGGTGGTTGAAAGGGCTACGCCTGCCGGAGGAGCCCGTGCTGCCGCTGATCCTCGGCGCAGCGCTGCTGCTGTTGCTCGCCTCCCTGATCCTGCTGCGCCAGCGCAACCGGCTGATGCAGGCGCAGAAGGCGCGCAACAATGCCGAATCCCTGGCCAGCAGCCTGTTCGACGCCCTACCCGACGCCGCCTTCATCGCCGCCCCCTCCGGCCGCTTCCTGAGCGTCAATCCCGCCTTCGCCCGCCTGATGGGCAGGACCGAACGCGAACTCTCGGCGCTGCGCCTGGACGACCTCTTCACCCCCTCAGTGGCCGAGCGGCTGGAATACCGCCCCGTGGATTCCGACGAGGAGGAGCCCGAGGAACCGCTGGCCCTGCGCCCGGGCGAGCGCGAGCGCTTCCTGCCCATCAAGACGCCGCTGTTCGACACCCACGGCATGCTCATCGGCGTGCTGGTGCAACTGCGTCCCGCACCGCGGCGCGCCGCCGCACGGCGCAGCGCCCGCAGCACGGCCACCGCCGCCGCCAGGCTGAGTCCGCCGGGGTTC
>CAZVIG010000365.1:0-2914 GCA_964627395.1 uncultured Sedimenticola sp. | reverse complement strand
ACGCGGTGCTGCTGGGCACCGCCAGCTTCTGGGAGGGGGTGGACGTGCGCGGCGACGCGCTGTCGCTGGTGGTGATCGACAAGCTGCCCTTCGCCTCGCCCGGCGATCCGGTGCTGCAGGCGCGCCTGGATGCGATCAAGGCGCACGGCGGCAATCCCTTCATGCAGTACCAGGTGCCGCAGGCGGCGATCGCCCTCAAGCAGGGCGCAGGAAGGCTGATCCGCGACGTCAACGACCGCGGCGTGCTGGTGGTGTGCGACCCGCGCCTGCTGAAGAAGTCCTACGGCCATACCTTCCTGGCGGCGATGCCGGACTTCGCCCGCACCCGCGACCCGGCGGTGGCGCGCGCCTTTCTGGAGCAGTGCTGAGCCATGCGTCGTCTGTGCCTGTTCATGGGGTTGCTGCTGTTCGCCGTGCCGCTGGCGGCGGACGTGGTCAAGCCGGCGCTGGTGGAGATCAGCGTGTTCAGCGACGGCCATGTGGAAGTGGAGCTGCGCGCCAGCATCGAGGCGCTGCTCACCGGCATCAACGGCCGTTACAAGAACACCCAGGACGCCCCCAACGCCGACGAATACGACGCCCTGCGCAAGCTGCCGCCGAAAGAGCTGATGAAGGCCTTCGAGCCCTTCCGCCCCAAGTTGCTGGAAGGGGTGCGGCTGGCATTCGACGGTCGTCCCGCCGCGCTGCGGATCACCCGGGTCACCATTCCCCCGCGCGGCTATACCAAGATCCCGCGCATCAGCGTGATCATCCTGCAAGGCAGGGTGCCGAAGAATGCACGCAGCCTCACCTGGTACTACCCGGCGCGCTTCGGCGACCATGCGGTGCGGGTGCGCCAGGTGGACCTCGAGGCACAGCGGTATCACTGGTCGGATTGGCAGTGGATCCGCGACGACAGCGTCAGCCGTCCCTTCTCGATCACCGAGGTGGCCAATCCGCGCAGCTTCGCCGACGTGGTGAAGGAATATGTCGAGGCGGGCTTCCGGCACATCCTGCCGCGCGGCCTGGACCACATCCTGTTCATCGTGGGGCTGTATCTGTTCAGCACCCGTCTGCGCCCCCTGCTATGGCAGGTGACCATGTTCACTGTCGCCCACACCATCACCCTGGGGCTGGCGGTGTACGGCCTGTTCAGCCTGCCCGAGCCGTTGGTGCAGCCGCTGATCGCGCTCTCCATCGCCTATGTGGGGGTGGAGAACGTCTGGCACCGGCGTCTGCAGAAGAGTCGCCTGGCGCTGGTGTTCGGCTTCGGCCTGCTGCACGGCATCGGTTTCGCCGGTATGCTGCAGGAGTTCGGCATGCCCAAGAACGCCTTCGCCACCGCCCTGGTGAGCTTCAACGTGGGAGTGGAGCTGGGACAGCTCGCCATCATCCTGGGCACCTGGCTGCTGGTGGGGCTGTGGTTCGGGCGCCGTCCCTGGTATCGCAGCCTGGTGGTGGTGCCGTTGTCGCTGCTGATCAGCGCGGTGGCGCTGTACTGGTTCTGGGACCGGCTGGAGTGGCAGGCGCTTCGGGCGCTGGTTTGAGCGGCCGCGGGGCGAACTGGAGCGCCAGTACCAGCAGGGTGGCGGCGCTGATCCAGGATCCCATGATGCGCACCCCGATGGCGAGCCAGCGGTGCCCCGCGGCGCTCTCCGCCAGCGCAGCGGGATAGAGCAGCAGCAAATAGAGGCTCACGCCGCTGCCGAACAGCGCGGTGAAGCGCGCCCGGCCCGTCAGCTCGGCCTGGGCCGAGTCCATTCCCAGCAGCACGCCCGCGGCGAGTGCGATTCCGCCCAGCAGCCAGCGTGGCTGCGGTACCGCGATCACCACCAGCAGCGCGACCTGCAGGCCCAGCACCAGCAGGGTGCCCTCCTGGAAGGCGGGGCTGCGCAGTACCTGGCCGTTCGCTGCCAGCACCAGGCCCGCCAGCAGGCCGGCCAGATAGGCCAGCACCACCGGCACCTTGTCTTTCAGCCCGTGCTGACCCAGCAGCAGGCCCAGGGCCAGCACCAGCAAGAGCTGGGTGGGCACGAACAGCGGATGCAGGATACCGTTGAAGAAGATGCCCAGCCCCTTGATGGGGCTGTGCGCCCAGGCCAGGCCGGGCGCCAGCGCCAGGGCGCCGAACAGCAGCCGTCTCACAGCACGCCGACCAGGAAGGCGACGCCGATGGCCGCGATCACCCCGCCGCCCGCCTGCACCAGGCGCCGGCCCGCGCCCCAGCGCGTGAGCAGCCCCAGGGCGATGCCCGCCAGGTGGAGCAGGCCGGTGGATACCACGAAGCCCAGGCTGAAGGCCAGCGGCGAGGCCGAGGCAGGCAGCTCGGCGCCATGGGCATAGCCGTGGAAGATGGCGAAGAACCCCACGATCAGGGCCGCCAGCGCCAGCGGCGGGCGTACCGCGAAGGCGACCATCAGCCCCAGTACGATGGCCGAGAGCGCGATGCCGGTTTCGGTCGCGGGGAGCGGCACGCCCAGAATGCCCAGCACCCCACCGACGGTCATCACCAGCGGAAATACCACCGGCAGGACCCAGATCGCCGGCTGGCCCAGGAAGGCGCCCCACAGGCCTACCGCCACCATGGCCACCACGTGATCCAGGCCGAGTACGGGGTGCATCAGGCCGGCGGAAAAGCCGCCCGCCAGGCTGTTGCCGCCGACGTGCGCCTCGGCGGTCTGCCAGGCCAGTAGCAGAAGGGCAGAAGCGATGAGATGGATGCGTTTCATGGTCTCCTCCTGTCAGGGGTGCCATGATACCAAGCTGCGAGCCCGGGCAGCGTAGCGCCGCGCCCTGTTCGCTTGGGGGTAGGGTCCGGCCAAGCCTTCTGTGGGAGCGGCTTCAGCCGCGACAGTGAGGTCGGCATGGCACCGATGTCGGGGCTGAAGCCCCTCCCACAAAGAAGATCCACCTTCACCCCCGCCTATGGGAAAGG
>CAZVIG010000364.1:0-2922 GCA_964627395.1 uncultured Sedimenticola sp. | reverse complement strand
GGAGCGGCTTCAGCCGCGACCGAAACGATCGCCGGGCCTGAAGGCCCTCCCACAGCGAAGCACCTCCACGGCCGCTTGTGGGAGCGGCTTCAGCCGAGACAGGCGCGGTCAGTCGCCTTCTCCGGTGGCGGAGTCGTTGTCGGATAGCAGTTGCGGCGCCTCCTCGGGCTTGATCTCCACCTGCTCGATCTTGCGGAAGCGGGAGCTGATCTTGCGCGCCGAGGTGTTGACCTGGTCCACGTCGTCCTTGGCCTGGCGGATGTGGGTGGCCAGCTTGTCCATGCGCTGCTGGAAGCGGCCGAAGTCGGCGGACAGCTTGTGCAGGTGGTCCTGGATGACATGGATCTGCTTGCGCGTGGCGTCGTCCTTGAGCACCGCGCGCGCGGTGGTGAGTACCGCCATCAGGGTGGTGGGGGAGACCATCCAGACCCGCGCCCGCTGCGCTTCCGCCACCAGCTCGGGAAAATGGGCGTGGATCTCGGCGAACACCGCCTCGGCGGGGATGAACATCACCGCGCCGTCGGCGGTCTCGCCGGGGATCAGGTAGCGCGAGGCGATGTCCTGGATGTGCTTGCGGATGTCGCGCCGGAACTGGGTGGCGGCGGTATTGCGCTGCGCCTCGCTGGCGTCGAAGTCCTGCATCCGCTGGTAGCTCTCCAGCGGGAACTTGGCGTCGATGGGCACGTTGCCCGAGGGCTCCGGCAGGCGCAGCAGGCAGTCCACCCGGCGGCCGTTGCCGAGGGTGGCCTGCAGCTCGTAGCTGCCCTCCGGCATCATGTTGCGTACCAGGGCCTCGAGTTGCACCTCGCCGAAGGCGCCGCGCGAGCGCTTGTCGGTGAGCACCTCCTGCAGGCTCACCACGTTGCCGGACAGCTCGGTGATCTTCTTCTGCGCCTCGTCGATGCGGCTGAGGTGTTCCAGCACCCGGGTGAAGGTCTCGGTGGTCTTCTCGAAGCCGTCCGCGAGGCGCTTTTCCACCTGGCCGCTGATCTCCTTGAGGCGCTCGTCGGTGGTGCGGGTCAGCCCCTCCACGCGCTTGCCCACCGCGTCGGAGACGGTGCGGAAGCTCTCCTGGATCTGGCGGTTCATCGCCTGCAGGGTGGTGGCGAGGGTCTCCTGCTGGCGCGCCATCGCCTCGCGTTGCAGCTTCTCCATCCCCTCGCGGTGAGCGGCCAAAGCCTGGTCGGTGCGCTCGCGCAGCTCGGCGAGGGCGCGCTGCTCGGCGAGGCGGGCCTCGGCCATGTCCTCGCGCATCGCCTGGTGCTGGCGTTCGAAGCGCTGCACCAGGTCGATGCGCAGACCGTCCAGGTCCTTGAGCAGGGCCTTCTCCACCCCGCCCAGGCGGTCGCCGAGCAGCGCCTGGGTGGTCTGCAGGCCATGCTGCAGGCTGGCATGGGCGGTGCGGCTCTCGTGCCGCACCTGGTCGGAGAGACGGTCGCCCAGCTCCTGCTGGGCGGTGTGCAGGGCGTCCAGGCGCTCGCCCAGCCATTGCCGCAGGCGGCGCTGGCGGCGCGCGCCCAGCCAGGCCAGCAGCCCGAGCGCCAGCGCCAGCACCAGCAGGCCGGCGCCGAGGAAGTAGGGGGCGTGGGCGTCGAACAGGGCCAGCAGTCGCTGCCAGGCGTCTTGCATGGGGTCGGGTCCGTGGTCGTCGGCCGGAGGCGTTACAATGGCTTCCTTCTATATCGCCAACGCTATCACATCTCATGCGTGTTCATCTGCAGGCACTGGGCTGCCGTCTCAACGAGGCGGAGCTGGAACGCTGGGCGCGGGACTTTCGCGCACAGGGCATCGAGCCCACCGAGGATCCCGCCGAGGCGGACCTGGTGGTGATCAACACCTGTGCGGTGACCGCCGAGTCGGTGCGCAAGTCGCGCAACCTGGTGCGTCGCGCCCAGCGTGCCAATCCCGGTGCGCGGCTGGTGCTGAGCGGCTGCTATGCGGCCCTCTCGCCGGAGCAGGCCGCCGAGGAGCTGGGGGTGGACCTGGTGGTGGACAACCGCGACAAGGACCGCCTGGTGGAGATCGCCCGGCGCGAGCTGGCGCTGCCGCTGATGCCGCGTCTGGCCATCGAGCCGGGGGAGTCCTCGCTGCTGGCGCGGGGGCGTCAGCGCGCCTTCATCAAGGTGCAGGACGGCTGCCGCTATCGCTGCACCTATTGCGTGGTGACCCTGGCGCGGGGCGAGGAACGCAGCCGCCCGATCGACGAGGTGGTGGCGGAAGTGCGCCAGGTGCATGCCGAGGGGGTGCAGGAGGTGGTCCTGGCCGGGGTCCATCTGGGCGGCTACGGCAGCGACAGCGGCAGCTCCCTGGCGGAGCTGGTGGCGGCGGTGCTGGCGCGCACCGAGGTGCCGCGGGTGCGCCTGGGCTCGCTCGAGCCCTGGGACCTGCCACCGGACTTCTGGGCGCTGTTCGACGATCCGCGTCTGATGCCGCATCTGCACCTGCCGATGCAGTCCGGCGCCGATTCGGTGCTGCGACGCATGTCGCGGCGCTGCCGCAGCGGCGAGTTCCTGGCGCTGGCCGAGGCGGGGCGCGCCCGGGTCCCGGATCTGCAGCTCACCACCGACATCATCGTGGGCTTCCCGGGCGAAACGGAGGCGGAATGGCGCGAGACCCTGGCCTTCGTCGCCGAGGCGCGCTTCGCCCAGGTGCACATCTTCCCCTTCTCGCCGCGCGAGGGGACCAAGGCGGCGACCCTGCCGGACCCGGTGGACCGGGGGCTGATCCGCGAGCGCAGCCGCCAGCTCCACGAGCAGGTGGCTTCGATGCGGCGCGAGATCCTGGAGGCTCAGGTCGGTCGGACCTGGCCGGTGCTGCTGGAGGGACGGCCGCAGCAAGGGGAGGGCGGGACGGTCTGGCGCGGCTATACGCCCAATTTCCTGCGGGTGCAGGTGCCGGCCCCGGCGGAGCCCTCGCTGGAGG
>CAZVIG010000363.1:0-2930 GCA_964627395.1 uncultured Sedimenticola sp. | reverse complement strand
CGCCTCCGCCGGCTCGGTGCGATAGGCCCGCCAGGCCGGATAGAGGGTCATCAGCACGCTCAGCAGCAGCGAGCCCAGGGCCACCAGCAGCACGTCCGGGGCCTGCACGTCCGAAGGCAGTTCGCTGATGTAATAGATGCTGGGGTCGATGAAATGCACCCCGAAGGCGCGCTCGATGGCCGCCACCGCATCGTCCACGTTGAAGGCGAGCAGCAACCCCAGCAGGGTGCCCACCAGGGTGCCGGCCAGTCCCAGGGTGGTGCCCTGCACCATGAACACCCGCATGATCATCCCCGGCGGGGCGCCGAAGGTCTTGAGGATGGCGATGTCGCTCTGCTTGTCCACCACCATCATCACCAGGGTGGTGATGATGTTGAAGGCGGCGATCACCACGATCAGGAACAGCAGCAGCCCCATCATACGCTTTTCCATCTTGAGGGCGGCGAAGAAGTTGCGGTGGTAGTCGGTCCAGTTGAGCACCCGGTAGATGCCCGGTAACTGGTTCGCCAGCTCCAGGGAGACGCGCCGTGCCTGCCACACGTCGCGGATGCGGATGCGCACCCCGGTGACCGCATCGCCCATGCGCAACAGCTTCGCCGCGTCGCGGATGTGGATCATCGCCACGCCGCTGTCGTACTCGTGCATCCCCACCTCGAACAACCCCACCACGGTGAAGCGCCGCAGGCGCGGCATGCTGCCGGCGATGGTGACCGTGAGTTGCGGTACCACCAGGGTCACTCGGGAGCCCACCTCCACCCCCAGGGTCTGCGCCAGCTCGCTGCCCAGGATGATGCCGTAGCGCCCCGGCGCCAGGTCGTCCAGCGATCCGGCCTTCATGTGCTGCGCCACGTCCACCACCGTCGGCTCCAGCTTGGGATCGACGCCACGCACCAGGGCCCCGGCGACGTATTCGCCATGGGTGAGCATCGCCTGCGCCTGGATATAGGGCGCGGCGGCCAGCACATCCGGGTTCTTGCGCACCCTCTCCATCGCCTGGCGCCATTCCTCCATGCGCCCGTCCAGCGCCTGTACGTCGCCGTGCGAGGCCATGCCCAGGATGCGCTCGCGGATCTCCTTGTGAAAGCCGTTCATCACCGACAGCACGGTGATCAGGGCGATCACCCCCAGCGCGATCCCCATCGCGGAGAACAGCGAGATGAAGGAGATGAAGTGATTGCGGCGCCGCGAACGGGTATAGCGCAGGCCGATGAACAGGGATACCGGTCGAAACATGGCGCACATTAGACCACATGCCGCCACCGGCGAGCAGCGAAGCGTGAGCCGAAGCACTTGCCAGCCACGCCCGCCCTTGTACACTTGACCCGACCGGCGGCAGGATCCGCCCGACGTTCATCAAGGAGTTCCCATGTTCAGGACCCTGGCTCTGATGCTCGCGCTTCTCACCTGCGGTGCGGCGGCTGCCGACACCCTGCTCATCGAGGCCATCGCCAAGGCGCCGCCCAACAGCCCGCAGGGGCTGTTGCGCCCCCGTGGCGGCGAAACCATGTCCCAGGTGGAGGCGCGCTTCGGCAAGCCGAAGGCGGTCAAGGGCCCGGTCGGCGATCCGCCCATCACGCGCTGGGACTACCCCAAGTTCAGCGTCTTCTTCGAACACGACCGGGTGATCCACAGCGTCGTCGATCCCTGACGGATGTCTCCCACGCCCCGCCTCCCGGCCGAGTGGGAGCCGCAGGCCGGGGTGATGCTCACCTGGCCGCACGAAGACACCGACTGGGCCGACCATCTCCCCCAGGTCGAGGCGGTGTTCCTGCAGATCGCCGCCGCCGTCACCCGTGACGAGGCGCTGCTGTGCGTATGCCGCGACGCAGCCCACCGGCGGCATGTCGAGATCCTGTTACAGCGACAGGGTATCGACGACCGCCGCGTCCGCTTCGCCTGCGCGACCTCCGACGACACCTGGGCGCGGGACCACGGCCCCCTGACCACGCTCGACGGCCGAGAGACGGTGGTCAACGACTTTCGCTTCGACGGCTGGGGCGGCCGCTATCCGGCCGGCCGCGACGACGCCATTACCGCATCGCTGCATGCCCAGGGCTGTTTCGGGGAGGCCCCCTTGCGGCGTCACGAGCTGGTGCTGGAGGGCGGCGCCGTCGAGACCGACGGTCGCGGCACCCTGCTGGCGACCCGCAGCAGCCTGCTGGACCGGCGCCGTAACCCGGATCTGGAGCCGGCCGAGATCGAACGCCTGCTGCGTGACGCATTGGGCCTTACACGCTGCCTGTGGCTGGACCATGGCGCGATCAGCGGCGACGATACCGACGCCCACATCGACATCCTGGCGCGCTTCACCGACCCCCATACCATCGTGCATGCCACCGCCCCGCCCGGCGACCCAGACCACCCGGCACTGACCGCCATGGCGGACCAACTGGCCGGCTTCCGGCGGGACGACGGCCGACCCTACCGGCTGCGTCCCCTGCCCTGGCCCGGCGAGCATCGGGACGCCGGTGGGCGGCGCCTGCCGGCCGGCTATGCCAATTTTCTGATCACCAACCGCTCGGTGCTGCTACCCACCTATGGCGTGGCCGCAGACGCCGAGGCCGCCGCCCTGCTGGGCGACTGCTTTCCCGGACGCCGCGTGGTGCCCATCGACTGCCGCCCCCTGATCCGCCAGAATGGCAGTCTGCACTGCCTGACCATGCAGTTCCCGGCGGCGCTGCCGCTGCGCCCCGGCCGCTGCGAGGAGCCCGCCGCGCCATGACCCAGCTCACCGTCGCCCTGCTGCAGCACGCCCATCGCGGCGACACCGAGGCCAATCGCGCCCACATCGCCGAGGGCGCGCGCCAGGCCTGCGCCGCCGGTGCCGGGCTGCTGCTGCTCCAGGAACTGCACGACGGCCCCTATTTCTGTCAGCAAGAGGCGGCCCAGACCTTCGACGCCGCGGTGCCGGTGCCTGGCCCCGGCACCGC
>CAZVIG010000362.1:0-2933 GCA_964627395.1 uncultured Sedimenticola sp. | reverse complement strand
AGGGCCGCAGCGCACTACACACCCCCGTGCCCTGCGTGCTCAACTACTACCACTATGCTGCCTCCAGCTACCGGGCGCGGGCCCTGGAGGCTCTGGAGGCGGAGCTGTCGCGGTTGTTGGGAAAAGGATGCGGCCGTAAGGTTTGAAACCCGGGGCCGGTAGGCCGTATAGTCGCGGGTTAGCCTGCGATCCGAAGCCCCCTCCATGGACCGAATCCTCATCCGCGGCGCCCGCACCCACAACCTGAAGAATATCGACCTGGAACTGCCCCGGGACCGGCTCATCGTCATCACCGGCCTGTCGGGCTCGGGCAAGTCGTCGCTCGCCTTTGACACCCTCTACGCCGAGGGGCAGCGGCGCTATGTGGAGTCGCTCTCGGCCTACGCCCGCCAGTTTCTCTCCATGATGGAGAAGCCCGACGTGGACCACATCGAGGGGCTGTCGCCGGCCATCTCCATCGAGCAGAAGACCACCAGCCACAACCCGCGCTCCACCGTGGGCACGGTGACCGAGATCTACGACTACCTGCGGCTGCTCTACGCCCGCGCCGGCACCCCGCGCTGCCCCGAGCACGGCCTGCCGCTGGAGGCGCAGACGGTGCAGCAGATGGTGGACCAGGTGATGGCGCTGCCCGAGGGGAGCCGGCTGATGCTGCTGGCGCCGGTGGTCTCCGAGCGCAAGGGCGAGTACCAGAAGCTGCTGCGCGAGCTCGCCGCCCAGGGCTTCATCCGCGCCCGCATCGACGGCGAGCTGTACGAGCTGGACCAGCCCCCCGAGCTGGACCTGCGCCGCAAGCACACCATCGAGGCGGTGGTGGACCGCTTCAAGGTGCGCCCCGACGACGACCTGCGGCTGCGCCTGGCCGAGTCCTTCGAGACCGCCCTGCGCCTGGCCGACGGCAGCGCCCGGGTCGCCTTCATGGACGAACCGGAGCGCGAGGAGCTGGTCTTCTCGGCCAACTTCGCCTGTCCGGTGTGCGGCTACAGCATCGAGGCGCTGGAGCCGCGGCTCTTCTCCTTCAACAACCCCGCCGGCGCCTGCCCGGTGTGCGACGGCCTGGGGGTGCAGCAGGTGTTCGACGAGCAGAAGGTGGTGGCCCACCCCGAGCTCTCCCTGGCCGCCGGCGCGGTGCGCGGCTGGGACCGGCGCAACGCCTACTACTTCCAGATGCTGCGCTCCCTGGCGCGCCACTACGGCTTCGATCCCGAGACCCCCTGGCAGGAACTGCCCGAACGCATCCGCCAGATCATTCTCTACGGCAGCGGCGACGAGGAGATCGACTTCGACTACATCAACCACCGCGGCCGGCGGGTGCGCCGCAGCCACACCTTCGAGGGGATCATCCCCAACATGGAGCGGCGCTACCGCGAGAGCGACTCCAACGTCATCCGCGAGGAGCTGGCGCGCTACCTCTCCAGCCACCCCTGTCCCGCCTGCGGCGGCGCGCGGCTCAACGAGGCGGCACGCAACGTCTTCATCGCCGGCCACAGCCTGCCGCAGGTGACTGCGTTATCCGTGGGCCGCTGCCTGGCGTTCTTCGAGCAGCTCGAGCTGCCCGGCAAGCGGGGCGAGATCGCCGCCCGCATCGTCAAGGAGATCCGCGAGCGCTTGGGCTTCCTGGTGAACGTGGGGCTGGACTACCTCACCCTCGACCGCAGCGCCGACACCCTCTCCGGCGGCGAGGCCCAGCGCATCCGCCTGGCCAGCCAGATCGGCGCCGGCCTGGTGGGGGTGATGTACGTCCTCGACGAGCCCTCCATCGGCCTGCACCAGCGCGACAACGCCCGCCTGCTTAGCACTCTCACCTACCTGCGCGACCTGGGCAACACCGTCATCGTGGTGGAGCACGACGAGGAGGCGATCCGCACCGCCGACCAGGTGGTGGACATCGGCCCCGGCGCCGGCGTCCACGGCGGCCGGGTGGTGGCCCAGGGCACCCCGGACGAGGTGGCCGCCGACCCCGACTCTCTTACCGGGCAGTACCTTTCCGGCAAGCGCCGCATCGAGGTGCCGCCCCTGCGCACCCCGCGCGATCCCGACCGCCTGCTGGTGCTGGAGGGGGCCAGCGGCAACAACCTCAAGAAAGTGACTCTGGAACTGCCGGTGGGGCTCTTCACCTGCGTCACCGGCGTCTCCGGCTCCGGCAAGTCCACCCTCATCAACGACACCCTCTACCCCCTGGCCGCCAACCAGCTCAACCGCGCCAGCCAGGACGTGGCGCCCTATGAAGCCATTCACGGGCTGGAACACTTCGACAAGGTGGTGGACATCGACCAGTCCCCCATCGGCCGCACCCCGCGCTCCAACCCCGCCACCTACACCGGGCTGTTCACCCCCATCCGCGAACTCTTCGCCGGCGTGCCCGAGGCGCGCTCGCGCGGCTACACCCCCGGTCGCTTCAGCTTCAACGTCAAGGGCGGCCGCTGCGAGGCCTGCAAGGGGGACGGCGTCATCAAGGTGGAGATGCACTTTCTGCCCGACATCTACGTCCAGTGCGACGTCTGCAAGGGCAAGCGCTACAACCGCGAGACCCTGGAGATCCGCTACAAGGGCAAGAACATCTCCGAGGTGCTCGACATGACGGTGGAGGAGGCGCTGGCCTTCTTCGACGCCGTGCCCGCGGTCAAGCGCAAGCTCCAGACCCTCATGGACGTGGGCCTCAGCTACATCCAGCTCGGCCAGAACGCCACCACCCTCTCCGGCGGCGAGGCCCAGCGCATCAAGCTCTCGCGCGAGCTCTCCAAGCGCGACACCGGCAGCACCCTCTACATCCTCGACGAGCCCACCACCGGCCTTCACTTCCACGACGTGGAACAACTTCTCGGCGTCCTCCACCGTCTGCGCGACCACGGCAACACCGTGGTGGTCATCGAGCACAACCTCGACGTCATCAAGACCGCCGACTGGATCATCGACCTCGGCCCGGAAGGCGG
>CAZVIG010000361.1:0-2935 GCA_964627395.1 uncultured Sedimenticola sp. | reverse complement strand
GGCGGCCAGTTCGCGCTCGGTCACCACGCCCTTCTCCAGCAGGCGCCGCAACACCGCGGTACAACCGGGGAAGCGCGCTTTCAGGACGTCGCTCGCCAACGCCCGCTCCGGGGCCTCCAGCAAGGCCTCCACCAGCTCGCGCTGACGCGGCGCCCGTGCCACCCTCTCCAGCGCCGTCTGCGGGGCCACCGCCAGGGCGATGCCGGGCAGATGCACCGGCAGGGGATCGGGACGCCGACGCAGCCGTGCCGGCAGGGCGGCGGTCACCACCTCGCCGGGCCAGTGGTGGTAGTAGCCGGCCGCCCAGTCGAGGAACTCCAGATGATCCGGGTCCAGCAGCGGCTCCGGATCGAGCAGCCGCCGTGCCGGCTTGAGGCGCTCCGGGTCCAGCTCGCAGCGGTCGTGCAGGGCCACGATCACCCCGATGCGCTCGCCCCGCCCGAAGGGCACCAGCACCCGGCAGCCCGGGCGGCAGCGCGCCGCCGGCACCCCTTCGGGAGGCAGGTAGTCGAAATGATCGGGCAGCGGGACCGGCAGGGCCACGCGCAGCAGGGTCGGGCTCATGAAGCCATTGTATCGGCTGGCGAAGCCTGCCGCGGGCCGCGCCGCGCCCCTGGAGATACCCCTAACAAAGGTAGGTTTATTCCCGGAATCAAGCACTTGCGGAACAATTCACAGAGCCTGTGGATAACTCTGTGGATCATCTCTGCAGATCGGGCTCCCGACACGCTGCCTGCGTACCCCCTGTCAGATTGGTCAGAAATTGACCAGCCACCGATATTTACGGCAAATCAGCGAGTTACGTCATTTTCCCGTAATTCGACGGTTTTCCGGCTCCACATGAGGAAGCGCCTTCCCGGCCCAGGGCGAAATGTGCATAAGCGACTTGACAAGGGCGCCTCGGGCGATTCCTGCCGGCGCGTCAACCGATCCGGAGGCGGCGCGTTATGC
This sequence comes from uncultured Sedimenticola sp., assembly GCA_964627395.1. Lineage (GTDB taxonomy): Bacteria > Pseudomonadota > Gammaproteobacteria > Chromatiales > Chromatiaceae > MONJU. Next base: position 1,984 of record CAZVIG010000361.1, on the reverse strand, counting down.
TTGATAGCAACCGGAAACCAGTATGGAGCAAACGGAAGCCGCATCATGTCATCCTGTACCGCCAACCTGTTGTGGATGAGCCCGCCCGTGACGGCATCGCCCACCGCCGCCCGCTACCGCGACCTGGACGCCTTCCTCGGCGAGGTGGAACGGCGCGCCTATGTGATGGCCGAGCTGGCCACCCGCAACCCCGACGACGCCCTGGACCTGGTACAGGACGCCATGCTCGCCTTCGCCCGGCGCTACGGCGACCGCCCGCAGGCGGACTGGGCGCCCCTGTTCCACCGCATCCTGCAGAACCGGATCCGCGACTGGGCGCGCCGGCGCAAGGTGCGCCAGCGCTGGCTCGGCTGGCTCGGCGGTACCGAGGAAGAAGGCGACCCGGTGCAGCAGGCGCCCGACCGGCACAGCCCGCCGGTGGAACAGCGGCTGGACCAGGCCGCGGCCGCGGAACGGCTGCAGGCGGCGGTGGCCGAACTGCCGCTGCGCCAGCAGCAGGCCTTTCTACTGCGCGTCTGGGAGGGGCTGGACGTAGCTGACACCGCGCGCGCCATGGGCTGCTCCGACGGCAGCGTCAAGACCCATCTCTCGCGGGCCCTGGCCAGCCTGCGCAGACAACTGGAGGCATACCGGATATGAACGACCCCCTGCAGGATGCCGTCCGCAACGCCCTGGATGCGCGCGCCCGCGACCTCGACGGCGCCACGCTGTCGCGGCTGCGCCAGGCCCGCGCCCACGCGGTGGAGCAGGCCGCACGCCCCGCACCCTGGCGGCACCCGGGCTGGCTGGGCGCCCTCGGCCTGGCAGGCGCCGCGCTGCTCGCGGTGCTGCTCTGGCCGACACCGGGGCGCCTGCCGGCCGAGGCACCCGACGAAGAGGTGCTGCTGGAGATCGCCACCCTGGACGTGGACCTGGAGCTGGTCGAGGAGCCGGAGTTCTTCGAATGGCTCGGGGAACAGCCCCTGGACGGCTCGGCATGAGGCTCGCTGCGGCCACCGCCCTGCTGCTCCTGGGCCCGCTGCCGGCAGCAGCCGAAGACCAGGCGCTGCCCAGCCTGGAACTGCTGGACTATCTGGCCGACTTCGAGGAGGACGCGGACGGCCGGCTGATCGATCCCATGGACGCCGTCGCCGAGGCACCCGACGACCGGCCCGAAGTCCCACAACCGCCGCGGAGACCACCCGAGCGATGAAGACCCGACGCCTCGCCTTCCTGCTGACCCTATTCCTGGCCTGGGGCCGGGCCCTGGCCGCCGCCCCGGCCTGGGATGCCCTGCCCGAGGACCAGCGGCAGATCCTGCAGAAGCTGGGTCTGGAGGATCGCTGGGACGGCCTGCCGGAACAGCGCCGCGAACGCCTGCTGCGCGGCCTGCAGCGCTGGCAGCGCATGGACCCCGAACAGCGTGCCGCGGCGCGCCGCAACCTGGAACGCTGGCGCAAGCTGCCGCCGCAGAAGCGACGCCTGCTGCGCGAGCGCATCCGGCACTTCCGCCAACTGCCGCCGGAGCGGCGGCGCCTGCTCAAGCAGCGCTTCGAACGCTCCCGCAAGCTCCCGCCCGAGCGTCGCCGCCTGTGGCGCGAACGCTGGCGCAAGCTCTCCCCGGAACGGCGCCGCGCCCTGCGCCAGCGTCTGTTCCGCGACCGCCAGCGCCCGCGTCGCTGACGCCGGCGCCTTGGGAAGGACTCCCTTTGTCATCCCGACCGGCGCCGAAGGCGCAGCGGAGGGATCTCATGCCCGAACAGGTCAATGACGACCCATGGGACCGCCCCGTCGGGGGCGCCTCCACCTTGAACTGCAGGCAGGTTCTGTGCCATAAACGGCCGAGCATGTTACGGGAATTCCCGAATCGGGGGCGCCCGTGAGGAGGAGGCCGTGCCGGACCTGTCGCAACAGATACTGCGCACCGATGCATCGGGCATGCCGCTGGAGTGGATCGACTACCGCCAGGCAGTCAAGCTGCACGCCCTGGACATGGTGGCCTATA
>CAZVIG010000360.1:0-2944 GCA_964627395.1 uncultured Sedimenticola sp. | reverse complement strand
GTTCTCCCAGCAGCGCCATCACTCTGCGCCAGCCCGCCTCGGCGCGCGGGCCGGCTTCGGCGAATACCGCAGCGAGCTGGGCGCGCTGCTCGCCGGTGAGTCGTTCTTCCAGGCGCTGCCCCTTGCGGGTCAGGCGCAGGCGCTTCACGCGGCGGTCCTGCGGGTCGCGCACGGCCTCGATGTAACCGTCCTCGATGAGCTGGCGCAACGGGCGGTGCAGATACTGCTTGCTCACCCGCATGATGCCCAGCAGCTCGTTGATGCTGCAGCCCGGATTACGCCCCACGAAATAGAGCACGCGATGATGCACACGGGAGTACCCCAGCGCCTGCAGGCGCTGGTCTGGATGGGCGGTGATGGCGCGAAAGCCGAAGTGCAGGGCCTCCAGCGCCTGGTTCAGGCGCTCGCGCGCGGCGGAATCGTCATCCTGGTCAACCATGTTGACATTATAGGGGAGCTAGGGCCATCATCCCAATGGTCAACTCTATTGACCTTAAAGGAGGCGACCATGAGACAGGGGCTGTGCTGGCTGGACGGCGAGATCCGACCGTTGGACGAGGCGTGCGTGCCGGTGCTGGACCACGGCCTGCTCTATGGCGACGGGGTCTTCGAAGGAATCCGTTTCTATTCTGGCCGGCCCTTTCTGCTGCGTGAGCATCTGCGTCGCCTGCGCGATTCGGCGGACGCCATCGCCCTGGCCTGCCCCTGGTCGGATGCCGATCTGAGCGGGATCGTGGACGACTTGGTGGCGCGCTACCCGGAACCGGACGGTTATCTGCGCCTGATCGTTACCCGCGGCGACGGCCCCTTGGGGATCGACCCCGAACCCTGCGGCCCGCCGCGCCTGCTGATGATCGCCGCACCGCTGCAGATGAGCGATCACGCCGCCCGCGCCTCGGGCGTGCGGCTGGTGATCGCCGCCACACGCCGCCTGCCGCCGGACGGCCTGGACCCGCGCATCAAGAGCCTCAACTACCTGAACCACATCCTGGCACGCATCGAGGCCAACCGGGCCGGCGCGGACGAGGCGGTACTGCTCAATGCCCAGGGCCGGGTGGCCGAGGGCACCGCGGACAACCTGTTCATCGTCCGCGACGGCCGGCTGCTCACTCCGCCGGTGATCGACGGCGCCCTGCCCGGCATCACCCGCGCCCTGATCCTGCGCCTGGCCGGCGAGGCGGGCATCGAGACGGCCGAACGATCGCTGGCACCTTACGACCTGTATACCGCCGACGAATGCTTCCTCAGCGGCACCGGCGCCGAGCTGATCCCTGTGCGCGAGATCGACGGCCGGGCGCTTCGAACCTGCCCAGGCCCTGTCTTCCAGGCCTGCGAGCGGGCATTCCGCGAGACCATCGCCAGCCAATGCAAGGGAGGTGATTCATGAACCAGGCCCCCATACTGAATCTCGACCAGGCGCCCCTGGAAGACTGGCGCCATGGGGAACGCTATGAGGCGCGCATGGTGCAGATCGGCCGCCTTTTGGGAGCGCGCAAGCTGGGCTGCCGCCTGGTGGTGCTGCCGTCCGGCAAGGCCGCCTGGCCCCTGCATGCACACCACGTCAACGAAGAGCTGTTCCTTGTGCTGGAGGGCCGCGGGCTGCTGCGCCTGGGCGATGCACGCCACCCCCTGCGCGCCGGTGATGTGGTCTCGATCCCGCCGGGGCCGGAGCGGGCGCACCAGATCGTCAACGACGGCGGCGAGGATCTACGCTACCTGTGCATCAGCACCATGGAGGAGCCGGACATCGTGGAGATGCCGGAATCGGGCAAGATCAACGTCATGGTCGGCAGCCCGCCGGGCGGCGACCGCGCCGCACGAAAGCTGTCGCTGTGTCTGCCCCTGGATGCCGCGGTGGACTACTGGGAGGGCGAGGACTGATCGCCCGCCTCCTCGGCGCGAAAATCGATGCTGACCCGCCGGTGCGCATGGGGCCGGAAGTAACCGTCCGCAAAGGCGACATGGTCCGGATGGCGGCGGTAGCTCTCGATCACCGCCTCGTGGCAGAAGCGGATCAGCCAGGCATGACGATAGGGCGCGTCCGGTCGGATCGCCTCGCCGGTGACCACGGAACGCACGCCGGGGATGCGTGAGAGCACCTCGCGTCCACGCACCTTCATCGCCTCCACGCCTTCGGCGTCCAGCCCATCCACTTCGTACAGGATCACATGCTCCACCGGTCGCCAGGGCGACGCGACCGCCAGCACCTCGTCGGCGCGGTCGGTGCCACCCCACAGCCGGATGCAGCGTTCCACCTCATCGGCGATGTCCTCGCGCACGCCGGCCACCCGTGCCGTGTAGCCGCCGCCGGCGGCGGCATTGGCGTCGATGCGCGCCGCGGCGGCATCCGACAGGGCGGTGTAGTAGTTGATCTTCGCCACGCCATGCGCCACCAGCCGCCGGAACTGCTCGTCCGACAGGCCGGTACCGCCATGGATCACCAAAGGGATGCCCAGGGCCCGGTCGATCTCGGCCAGCCGGTCGAAATCCAGTTGCGGGCGCCCCCGCATGCGTCCGTGCACGGTACCGATGGACACCGCCAGGAAGTCCACCCCCGTGGCCTCGACATAGGCCCGGGCATCGGCCACCGAGGTGTATGCGATCTCGCCCGGATGCCGCTCCGCATCCTCGCCCTCCACCCCGGGCACATAGCCCAGCTCGCCCTCCACCGGCACGCCGCAGCCGTGCGCCATCTCCACCACCTGGCGGCTGATGCGGATGTTCTCCTCCAATGGATGGTGGGAGGCATCCACCATCACGCCGTTGCATCCGAGATTGATGGCATGCGCCGCCGACTCCAGACGCTCGCCATGGTCCAAATGGATGGCCACCGGCACCCTGGCACGCCGCGCCGCCGCCTCCACTGCGGGCATCAGCAGGTCGAAATCGAAGTACTCGAAGTGGGACTCCGGCAGGCTCAGGATGACCGGCGCCCGGCCGCCCT
>CAZVIG010000359.1:0-2947 GCA_964627395.1 uncultured Sedimenticola sp. | reverse complement strand
TGGCGCCGTCCATCTGCGCCGCGCCGGTGATCATGTTCTTGACGTAGTCGGCGTGGCCCGGGCAGTCCACGTGCGCGTAGTGGCGCTTCTCGGACTCGTACTCCACGTGCGCGGTGGCGATGGTGATGCCGCGCTCACGCTCTTCGGGGGCGTTGTCGATCTGGTCGTAGGCCTTGGATTCGCCGCCGAACTTGGAGGCCTGGTGCGTGGTGATCGCCGCGGTCAGCGTCGTCTTGCCATGGTCAACGTGACCGATGGTCCCGACGTTGACGTGCGGCTTCGTACGTTCGAACTTTTCTTTCGACATTGCTCTTGCCCCTTAACTGATTTGCTTGCAAATCTTTGCGGAGTGATTACCGGATTGTTGCTCGCGCCTAGTATCGGTTGATGATCTGCTCGGCGATCGCCTCGGGGACCATCTGATACTTGGCGAATTCCATGCTGTAGCTCGCGCGGCCCTGGGTCGCGCTGCGCAGCGCGGTGGCGTAGCCGAACATCTCGGCCAGCGGCACCTCGGCGCGGATGATCTTCCCCGCCGGCGCGTCTTCCATGCCGGAGATCATCCCCCGGCGCGCGTTCAGGTCACCCATCACGTCGCCCATGTATTCCTCGGGCGTGGTGACCTCGACCTTCATGATCGGCTCCAGCAGCACCGGGTCCGCCTCGCGGGCCCCGTTGCGCAGCGCCATGGAACCGGCGATGCGGAACGCCTGCTCGCTGGAGTCCACCTCGTGGTAGGACCCGTCGAACAGGGTCGCCCGGATGCCCACCAGCGGATAGCCGGCGAGCACGCCGCCTTCCATCGCCTCTTCCACGCCCTTCTCCACCGCCGGGATGTATTCCCTGGGAACCACCCCGCCGACGATGGCGTTGACGAACTCGAACGTCTTCTCGGCGTCCGCGCCCAGCGGCTCCAGCCGCAGCCACACATGGCCGTACTGGCCGCGCCCGCCGGACTGGCGGACGAACTTGCCTTCCGCCTCGACCGTCTTGCGGATGGTCTCGCGGTAGGCCACCTGGGGCGCGCCGACGTTGGCGTCCACGCCGAACTCGCGCTTCAGCCGGTCGACGATGATCTCCAGGTGCAGCTCGCCCATGCCGGAGATGATGGTCTGGCCCGACTCCTCGTCGGTGTGCACCCGGAAGGAGGGATCCTCCTGGGCCAGCTTCTGCAGGGCGATGCCCATCTTCTCCTGGTCGGCCTTGGTCTTGGGCTCCACCGCCACCGAGATCACCGGCTCGGGGAACTCCATGCGCTCCAGCGTGATCACCTGTTTCGGGTCGCACAGGGTGTCACCGGTGGTGACGTCCTTGAGACCCACGGCCGCCGCGATGTCGCCCGCGCGGACCTCGTCGATCTCCTCGCGGTGGTTGGCGTGCATCTGCAGCAGCCGGCCGATCCGTTCCTTCTTGCCCTTGACCGGGTTGAAGACCGTGTCACCGGACTTCACCACCCCCGAGTAGCAACGCAGAAAGGTCAGCGTCCCCACATAGGGGTCGGTCGCGATCTTGAACGCCAGCGCCGCGAAGGGCTCGTCGTCCGAGGGGTGTCGCTCCCCTTCGCTGCCGTCGGGCAGCACGCCCTTGATCGCGGGCACGTCCACGGGCGAGGGCAACAGCTCGATCACCTTGTCGAGCAGGGCCTGCACGCCCTTGTTCTTGAAGGCGGAGCCGGTACAGACCGGAACCACCTCCAGCGCGAGGGTGCGCTTGCGCAGCCCCTCGACGATCTGCTCCTCCGTCAGGTCGCCGTCCTCGAGGTAGGCGTCCATCAGGCTCTCGTCCGCCTCGGCGGCCGCCTCCAGCAGGTGCTCGCGCCACTGCTCGCAGGTCGCCTGCAGCTCGGCGGGAATCTCCTCGTAGTGGAAATTCACGCCCATGTTCTCTTCTTCCCAGATGATCGCCTTCATCTTGATGAGGTCGATCACTCCGGCGAAGTCCTCTTCCGCGCCGATCGGCACCTGCACCGGCACCGGGTTGGCGCCGAGGCGGTCGCGCAACTGCTCCACCACGCGGAAGAAGTCCGCACCCACGCGGTCCATCTTGTTGACGAAGGCCAGCCGCGGCACCTCGTACTTGTTGGCCTGGCGCCAGACCGTCTCGGACTGGGGCTCCACCCCGCCCACCGCGCACAACACGAAGACCGCGCCATCGAGCACCCGCAGCGAGCGCTCCACCTCGATGGTGAAATCGACGTGTCCCGGCGTATCGATGATGTTGATACGGTGCTGCGGGAACTGTCGCGCCATGCCGGACCAGAAGCAGGTGGTGGCAGCCGAGGTGATGGTGATCCCCCGCTCCTGCTCCTGCTCCATCCAGTCCATGGTCGCGGCGCCGTCGTGTACCTCGCCGATCTTGTGAGATACACCGGTGTAGTACAGTATCCGCTCGGTCGTCGTCGTCTTGCCGGCATCGATGTGGGCCATGATGCCGATATTGCGATAACGCTCGATGGGCGTGCTGCGCGCCACGTTCTACACCCTGTTACCCGGACACCCCTCGGGATGACCCAAAAATTACCAGCGATAATGCGAGAAGGCCTTGTTCGCCTCCGCCATGCGGTGCGTGTCTTCCTTCTTCTTGACCGCCGCGCCCTTCTGGTCGGCGGCGTCCATCAGCTCGCCGGCCAGACGCGCCGCCATCGACTTCTCGCTGCGCTTCCGCGCGGCGTCGATCAGCCAGCGCATGGCGAGCGCGTTGCGGCGCACCGGCCGCACCTCGACGGGCACCTGGTAGGTGGCACCGCCCACGCGGCGGGACTTCACCTCCACCATGGGGCGGACGTTGTCCAGGGCCTGCTCCAGCAGCTCCATGGGATCGCCGCCGCGCTTCTCGGATACGATGTCCAGCGCGCCGTACATGATGCGCTCGGCCACCGATTTCTTGCCGTCCACCATCACCATGTTGATGAACTTGGCCAGCACCTGGCTGCCGAACTTGGGATCCG
>CAZVIG010000358.1:0-2972 GCA_964627395.1 uncultured Sedimenticola sp. | reverse complement strand
GCAGGCGGTGGAATACGTGGAGAACATCCGCAACTACTACGACCTGCTGGTGTGGTACGACAACCACCCCGAGGATCTGGCGCTGGAGACCGAGGCCAAAGACGGGGCCGGCGACGACCAGGCCGACCGATAGCCGCCGCGCAGGACGCGCGGCAAATCAGCCGCCGTCGCAGTCGGCCAGGTGGTAGCGGCGCACCAGGGAGGCGGTGGAGCAGTCCACTCCGGGGGAGCAGCTCAGCTCGTGGAAGTCCTGGAGGATCTTGCCGGCGAGCTGCTTGCCCAGCTCCACGCCCCACTGGTCGAAGGAATCGACGCCCCAGATCACCCCCTGCACGAACACCTTGTGCTCATAGAGCGCGATCAGCGAGCCCAGCAGGCGCGGCGTGAGCCGGTCGAACACCAGCATGTTGCTGGGCCGGTTGCCGGGGAACACCCGGTGCGGCAGCAGCTCGCGGATGCGCGCCTCGTCGAGGCCGATCGCCTCCATCTCGGCGCGCGCCTCGTCCTCGGTACGGCCGCGCATCAGGGCCTGGGCCTGGGCGAAGCAGTTGGCCACCAGCTTCTCGTGGTGTCCCGGCAGCGGATAACGCCCGCACAGCGGCAGGATGAAGTCCACCGGCACCAGACGGGTGCCCTGGTGCAGCAACTGGAAGAAGGAATGCTGGGCGTCGGTGCCCACCGCACCCCACACCACCGGGCCGGTGTCGTAGGTCACCGGGCGGCCGTCGCGGGTGACGTGCTTGCCGTTGCTCTCCATGTCGAGCTGCTGCAGGAAGTCGGGCAGATAGCGCAGATGATGGGCATAGGGGATCACCGCATGCGAGTCGCAGCCGCCGAAGTTGATGTACCAGATCCCCATCAGCGCCAGGATGATGGGCATGTTGCGCTCCGGCGGCGCCTCCACGAAGTGCTCGTCCATGTCGTGCGCCCCGGCCAGCAGCTCCTCGAAGCGGTCCATGCCCACCGCCAGCGCGATCGGAAGGCCGATCGCCGACCACAGCGAGTAGCGGCCGCCCACCCAGTCCCAGAACTCGAACATGTTGCGCACGTCGATGCCGAAGGCGCGCACCCCCTCGGTGTTGGTGGACACCGCCACGAAGTGACGCGCCACCGCCTCGTCGTTGTGCAGATAGTCCAGCAGCCAGCGCCGCGCCGACTCGGCGTTGATCAGAGTCTCCTGGGTGGTGAAGGTCTTGGAGGCGATCACGAACAGGGTGGTGGCGGGATCCAGCTCCTCCAGGGTGCTGGCCAGATGGGCCTCGTCCACGTTGGACACGAAGTGCACCCGCAGGGCGCGCGTCTGGTAGGGACGCAGCGCCTCGCACACCATGCGCGGGCCCAGGCTGGAGCCGCCGATGCCGATGCTCACCACGTCGCGGATCGGCTGTCCGGTGTAGCCGCGCCAGCGGCCGCTGCGCACGTCCTCGGAGAAGGTGCGCATGCGTGACAGCACCGAGCGGATGCCGGGCATCACGTCCCGGCCCTCGTAGCGGTACTCGCGGTGACCGATGTTGCGCAGCGCCATGTGCAGCACCGCCCTGCCCTCGGTGGTGTTGACCTTCTCGCCCCCGATCAGGCGGTCGCCCCAGGCGGACAGCTCGGCCGCATTGGCCAGGTCCACCAGCAGGCGCATGGCTTTCTCATCGATCAGATTTTTGGAATAATCCAGGTCGATACCGCAGGCCGACAGGCTGTATCGTTGGCATCGCTGCGGGTCGCTGGCGAAGAGATCGCGCATGCGCACACCGGCCAGCGACTGCCAGTGACGCTCCAGCGCCTTCCATTCATCCGTCTGGTCGATGAGTCCCTCGTTCCTCGGCATGAGCGGCTGGCTACCTGTTCGTCCTGCGTTGCCTGCGAGTATAACAATGTCCCGTCACCCTTCAGGGGAGTTCTCCCGATGCCCGATTCCTTCGTCGAAGCCTGTCTGAAACGCGACAAGACCCTGCGCTCGCGCGTCCGCCTGATGGGCAACATGCTGGGCGAGGTGGTCGCCTCGCAGTCGGGTGACGAGGTGCTGCACAACATCGAGCGACTGCGCAAGGGCTTCATCCGCCTGCGCAAGGACCCGGACCCGAACCGCCTGGCGCGCCTGAAGAAGCTCATCGACCGCCTGCCGCCGCACCTGCTGCGGCCGATCATCCGCGCCTTCGCCACCTACTTCCAGCTCGTCAACATCGCCGAGGAGAGCTTCCAGCACCGCCAGCGGCGGCGCGTCGCCTCCTCCGGCAAGGCACTGTGGGAAGGCTCCTTCGACCACTGCATCCGCGACCTGCACCAACGCGGCGTCACCCCCGACCAGCTCCAGGACCTGCTGGACGAGGTGCGCTACATGCCGGTGTTCACCGCCCACCCCACCGAGTCCAAGCGGCGCGCCATCCTGGTGCAGTTGCGGCGCATCTTCGAGGCCAACGAGGGGCTGGACAGCACCGCCCTCACCCTGGACCACAAGGACTTCTGGCAGCGCGCCCTGCGCACCCGCATCCAGACCCTGTGGAAGACCGACGAGGTGCGCCCCGCCAAGCCCGACGTGCGCCACGAGATCCGCATGGGCCTGCACCACTTCAAGGCCAGCCTGTTCGAGGCCATCCCTGTGGTGTACCGCCGCCTGCAGCACGCCATCGACCGCATCTACGGCGAGGATCCGGACTACCGGCACATCGAGCTGCCCGCCCTGCTGCGCTTCGGCTCCTGGATCGGCGGCGACCGCGACGGCAACCCCAACGTCACCGCCGACATCACGGTGGAGGCCTTCTACACCCAGCAGAAGACCATCCTGGAACAATACCTGGGGCGCATCGACTGTCTGGTGGACACCCTCACCCACTCCGACCAGTTCTGCAGCCCCACCCCGGCCTTCCTCGCCTCCCTGGAGGCGGACGACGCCTATCGCGCCGAATACGACGCCGAATGGCCGGCGCGCTTCCCGCACGAGCCCTATCGGCGCAAGCTCTACATCATGAAGCTGCGCC
>CAZVIG010000357.1:0-2977 GCA_964627395.1 uncultured Sedimenticola sp. | reverse complement strand
TGCTGCTCACCGGCGCCAACGGCGCGGGCAAGTCCAGCCTGCTGCGGGTGGTGGCGGGGCTGCAGCCGGCCAGCAGCATCCAGCTTCCCGACCTGGGCGGGCATGGCCCGCGCGCCGCGGCGCGCCGCCTGCGGCGTCACGCCACCTATCTGCACCAGCATCCCTACGCCTTCCGTGGCAGCGTGCGCCGCAACCTGGCGCTGGCCCTGCCCTGGGGACTGCGCGGCGCGGCGCGCCGCCGGCGCATCGACGAGGCCCTGGCCTGGGCGGACATCGCGCACCTGGCCGACGCCGAGGCGATGCGCCTCTCCGGCGGCGAGCGCCAGCGCCTCTCCCTGGCGCGCGCCTGGCTGCGCGACACCCCCTTCCTGCTGCTGGACGAGCCCACCGCCAACCTGGACCGCCAGGCGCGGGAACGTCTCGCCGGGCTGCTGCAGGCCCTGCTGGACCAGGGCAAGGGGCTGCTGATCGCCACCCACGACACCGGCCATTTCCCGCTGCGCGAGTCGGCGCGGCTGCACCTGGAAGCGGGCCGGCTGCGCATCGCCCCACCGGCCGACCGCGGCCCGGAGCCCCAGGAGGCCTGGGCATGAGCGCCCGCCCCCCGGTCACCGGCGGCATCCTCGCCGGGGGGCGCGGCAGCCGCATGGGCGGCATCGACAAGGGCCTGGCGCTGCTCGAGGGGCGTCCCCTCGCCGCCTGGGTGCTGGAGCGGCTGCGCCCCCAGGTGGAGCATCTGCTGATCAGCGCCAACCGCAACCGGGACCAATACGCCCGCCTCGGCGTGCCGGTGGTGGCCGACCGTCTGGCGGACTTCCAGGGCCCCCTGGCGGGGATCGCGGCGCTGCTCGCGGCCTGCGAGGACGACTGGCTGGTGACCGTGCCCTGCGACGCGCCCCACCCGCCGCCCGACCTGGTGGAGCGGCTCTGGCAGGCGCGCGCCGAGGCCGGGGCCACGCTCGCCCTGGCCCACGACGGGCGGCGCCTGCAGCCGGCCCATGCGCTGGTCCCGCGCCGCCTGCTGCCGGTGCTCGAGGCCGACCTGGCACACGGCGAGCGGCGCCTGCAGGCCTGGCTGGAGGCCCAGGGGGCGGCGATCGCCGACTTCAGCGACCGCCCCGAAGCCTTCTGCAATCTCAACCGGCCCGAAGACTATGCGGCGCTGGCGAAGGCCGGACCTTGAACCCATTCGGCGACCATCCCCGACATCGACACGACCGTATCGGAACCGCACCATGACCACACGCATACGCAACGCCCCCAGTTGTGCCGACGACCAGGAGCCCGGCGTGCTCGGCGTCCAGGCCGCGCGCGAGCATCTGCTCTCGCGCATCCCGCCGCTGGAGGGGCCGGAACGCCTGGCCCTGCGCGAGGCCCTCGACCGGGTGCTGGGCGAAGACGTGATCTCGCCCATCGACGTGCCGGGCCACACCAACTCGGCGATGGACGGCTTCGCCCTGCGCCATGCCGATCTGGCGCCCGACGGCATCACCGCCCTGCGCTGCATCGGCACCGCCATGGCGGGCCAGCCCTTCGCCGGGGAAGTGGGCGCCGGGGAATGCGTGCGCATCATGACCGGCGCCCCCCTGCCGCGCGGCGCCGACACCGTGGTGATGCAGGAACACGCCGAGGAGGACGGCGGAACGGTGCGCATCGGCACCGGCGAGCGCAAGGGGCAGAACATCCGCCAGGCGGGCGAGGACCTGGCGCGCGGCGAGGTGGCGCTGGCGCGCGGCAAGCGACTCACCCCCGCCGACCTGGGCCTGCTCGCCTCCCTGGGGCGCGCCGAGGTGACGGTGCTGCGCCGCCCGCGGGTGGCCTTCTTCTCCACCGGCGACGAGCTGCGCGGCCTGGGCGAGCCGCTGGGCGAGGGCGAGGTGTACGACAGCAACCGCTACACCCTGTTCGGCATGCTCAAGCGCGCCGGGGCCGAGCTGCGCGACCTGGGGGTGGTGCCCGACGACCTGGAGGCGCTGCGCGCCACCTTCTCCGAGGCTGCCGCCGGCGCCGATCTGGTGATCACTTCCGGCGGCGTGTCGGTGGGCGAGGCGGACTACACCAAGCAGGTGCTGCGCGAGCTGGGCGAAGTGTCGTTCTGGAAAATCGCCATGAAGCCGGGGCGTCCGCTCACCTTCGGCCGGCTGGGCGATGCCTGGTTCTTCGGCCTGCCGGGCAACCCGGTGGCGGTGATGGTCACCTTCTACCAGTTCGTGCTGCCGGCGCTGCGCCGCCTCGCCGGCGAGCGCGACTGGGCGCCGCTGCTGCAACGCGCCCGGCTGCGTCAGCCGCTGCGCAAGCGGCCGGGGCGCAGCGAGTTCGTGCGTGGCATCCTGGAGACCGACGCCGATGGCGGACACTGGGTGCGCACCACCGGCGCCCAGGGCTCCGGCATCCTGCGCTCCATGAGCGAGGGCGACTGCTTCATCCTGCTCGATGCAGCGCAGGGCGACCTGGCCGAGGGCGACAGCGTGACGGTGCAGCCCTTCGCCGGGTTCATGTAGCGCCGTTCAGGAAGGAAGCGGCCCGGCCACCCCGAGGATGCGCGCCACCGCCTCCACCGGCTCGTGGCGCACGTCCTTGCCCTCGAGCAGAAAGATCACGTGGCGGGCGACATAGGCGGCATGACTGCCGATGCCCTCCACCGCGCGCAGGCCGAGGGTGATCTGCACGATGTGCCCCACGGTGCGCGCGTCTTCCAGCAGATAGGTGGACAAACGGCGCAGCGCCGACTTCATCTCGTCGTGCAGCGTCTCGCCCAGGTGCAACACCTCCAGCGCCTGGGCCACGTCGTCCTCGTCGAAGGCGCGCATCGCCTGCTCCAGCATCCCACCCACGAAGCGGCCCAGGCGCTGGACGTCAGTCAGCAGGCGGGAATTGGGCGGCCGGGCGCCCTCGTCGTAGAAGATCAGGGTAAGGCGCGCCAGGCGCCGCGCCTCGTCGCCGATGCGCTCGATGTCGGTCATCATCTTGTTCACCG